>CAYOGP010000263.1:0-3330 GCA_964403555.1 uncultured Spirochaetales bacterium
GTGCCCGGCAATATCAGCTGTCTTCGTCATACCCATACGTCGGTCAAGCAGTAGGCCTACGTCAAAACTGGTACCGCCCATATCGGCAGTAACAAGCTGGTCGATTTCCAGTTGCTCCGCGACGAACTGTGCTCCGATGAGCCCCCCAATCGGCCCCGAAATCATCGTTTCATACAGCCGCGGATATTCCATATTTACGGCACCACCGTAAGAAAGCAAGGTAAGGAGCCTTCCGCGATATCCGAAGCCTTTGGCCTCTTTTTCAACTTCTAGGAGAGATTCTCGTACCTGCTCGGCAGCAAAACATTGGAAGAGGAGGCTCTTGAGTCGAGGGTTTTCCTTAGCTACTGGTGCAATGTCGGCCGAGCACACCACCGGGATGTTTTGGCCGCGACCCTTCAAAACCCCCTCAATCACTTCTTTCGCTCGATGTTCATGTTCCGGATTCACGAAGGAATACAAAAAGAGAATCCCAATTACTTCAACCCCACGATCGAGAAGCTCATTAGCCGCATCTCTGACGTGATTTTCATTTAGCGGGATTAACACATGACCTGGAGGGAGGTGAATGTTGCCCTGATAGCAACCTCCCCCTATCCGCTCAGAAACAGAGCGAACATCAGAAGCGTCGACGAGAGGACGGGTATGGCGATGTAGTTGCTGATGAAGCGATTCCGCTTGAGTCTGCCCTAAATAAGTCAGTCCACCTTCCATCGTTGCAATATCATCAAAGCCTCGAGTTACTATAAGTCCAACCCGACGACCTTCGCCCGTAAGGACCGTATTAAGCATTCCCGTACCACAGTAGATATCCGCTCCACACTGAGCGTGGACATCATCCGATGTCATATCAATAGATTGCGCGGCATCGGAAACGGAATCTCTATAACTCCGAGCTTCATCCTCTTTCCGAGTGATCGATTTACCAACGGTAAAACTACCATCCGGTTTTACCAGAATGGCATCCGTCATTGTTCCACCCGCATCCAGAGCGAGGATAAAGTTTCGTTCGTTGTCGCCGGATGACGTCCCATCAGCCATAAGGAACTCCCATTTTAAAACTGATCTTACTGTTCGAAATTTCTCTAATGGGCTTCTCGCCTGCTTCGCCAAGATTGGGTCACGTTGGAAGTCTGGTCCTTGTACCACTGGCTCGATTCGTCTGAAAGCGGTCGGTCAAGGTAATCCCTATAAAACACATCGAGATCGGGCAACATCTCGAAGACTATCGGGTAGCCAGGGGACACCACTTCTACCGCAAGCTGAGCAGCATGATCGCCCGGACAAAAATATTCTCGGATCTCCTGCCATCCCGGTTCGGGGCATGCCGGTTCGGGGTCATACACTTCCTTGAACTCCTCAAGTGTTTTCCTCACCCGAATCCGACATTGGAGTTTCCAGTTTTCCCTGTAATCCCCGAATTCGTGACCACATTCGCACTTTACAATTCGACCGCCTTCCGGAGTTGCCACCACGTAAAGCTTATCTGAAATACGCAAAAGAATTTTCTCGTCCCAGGGTACTTTCTCCTGCAAAACCTCAACATATTGAAAAAAACGATCCTTATCCTTACGCGACATCTTTTGTAATCGCGTCACGTTGTCTTCGCTAATATCACCTTCTACAAGCTGCCGAATGAGATCTTTATCGACTTGAGATTCGGCCATCTATTCTCCCTCATTCTCAAACACGAGGTCCTCGGGCACCTGCCAAAAGTCTCGAAATTCTCGGTCAAACTTGTCGAACGACATGCTTTCCGCGTACATCTGATTTACCTCAGGCGCAAAATCTTTCTTCAAGACCTTTTCTCGCTCATTTGACCACCAATCAGACACTGAGACCGACTCCTGACGTCGCTTGTTCCTCATCTCTTCGCGCAAAGCCACAGTCGAAGGTTCATCTAACTGCCATTCACCCTCTTTGTTTTGCGCGGCAACGACTCCATGAAGGTTTTTTACAAATTCGTAAGACGTGACCCAGCCCTCATTCAGGTCTTCTATAACTGCACTAGGCTCCCGCTCTAGAGGATCTCCCCAACCACCAGAGGCCCCTGCAGCATCCACGAACAAATCATTCTCGTCGAAAGCGAGCTCGGGGCAGTCTGTCTTCCAGATTTCCAAATTGTCCACCTTGAGTCGGCCATCATCGACCATCTCGAGGAGCTCTCGTGCGTCCCGTGGAGTTTCGCCTCCATCAGCAATAATTTCCGACATATTCGTACCACGGGCGGAAATCATGAAACTCGATGGGGCCGGATAACCACCGCTCATACCCACTCCAACCGCGGTTGTACAAGAAAGGCCCCCATTCGGGCGAGTCAAAGCTACGTGTTTTCCTGGTTGGACGATCCAGTGAACTGCCGAATTGCCTACTCCGCCACGGTACTTGCCATGCCCGCAATATCCCTTCAAGAGCTTGCGCCCTAGGTAGAAGAGAGGAGGTACAGTGCTTTCAAACTCTTCAGCATCCCCTATCGTCGCTATTTGAGACCAAGCCGCCCAGATCAACGGCTCTCCATCCTTGTAGCAATAAGCGCCGCGACCAGTTCCTCCTAGCCACTCGAAATTCGTGAAGCCGTATGACGTACCATCTTCAGTGGTACCCGCGCCTTGGAAGGCACCCCAGTTCCCATCAACACTAAAAACCTCCTCGAGGTAGCCTCTTGAGAACATTGCTCGATTCACCGCATTAAAGCCGACACTATTGATTGCAATTGTCTGCGCCCAAAGATTCGCATTACTCGTATATTCGTTATCCGGATTGTAAATGCTTCCCCTCGGATAATTGCGTTCAATGGCCAAGTCAATCCCAGCAGTAACTTTCGTGTTATGCCCAAAAGAATTGATCATGCCCAAAAACACCGCGCAGTCCGTGCCACCGGGTGTCGCGTTATAGGAGTGATAGCCCCATTTTGAACTTCCTTCGGTGTCTAGCGACAAGCCTTCCTGACCAGGCTCAACACTACCTCGGACATGAATAAGGGTGTTCTTGTCCGCATGAGACCAAATATTCTGCAAGCCCTTGTATTTTACTAAGCGAAAGGCGCAACCCGTATAAGTTCCCGGCACCGTCGTCTGCTTGATGTTGTCGACGATCATGCGACGACTTTCTTCGATAACCTCGCGGATAGCTCTCTTGTAATAGTCGATCCCGAACTCATCAATAAGTCTGTGAGTGGCCTCATGAATCATCGCACAGCCGGCCAGTCTCATTTTATCATCCAAGATGTTCATCGTTGCGGCCCGAGTGCGACGCTCCCACAATGCCTTCCACCACTGCGACTGCCTCAACTTAGTGCCCGTTTTCATCGGTGGACACACAAAACCATCC
>CAYOGP010000264.1:0-3324 GCA_964403555.1 uncultured Spirochaetales bacterium
TGTAATTCCCAAACTATACGCTACAAGACTACCTGCCGAGGAACCTCGACCGGGACCAACAGGAATCCCTTCTTCCCGCGCATGACTTATAAAGTCCGCCACTATAAGAAAATAACCCGAAAACCCCATCGATTTAATTACATCGAGCTCTCTCTCCATTCGTTCAACGTAAGGCTTGTCGCTCTTTCTAAACGGTTCATCATTTTCACGTTCGAGGTTTCTTCGCAACCCTTGCCAAGACTGTTCGACCAACACCTCGTCTTTAGTACTCCCGCTTGGCACTTGAAACTCGGGCATGTGGTATTCGCCCATAGGTATTTCAACATCACATCGATCCGCAATAACTAGAGCATTTTCGATCGCTGAGGGATGATCGTGGAATAAATCACGCATCTCATCCCCGGATTTGACAAAGAATCCTTCACCAGTAAAACGAAATCTCTTGGGATCGGAAAGCTGACTACAAGTTCCTATGCAAAGTAGTGCCTCATGGTGAGAATGATCCTCATGCTCCAAATAATGCGCATCATTTGTTGCTAGAAGTGGGATTTTAAAATCAGACGACATCTTAATGAGCTCTGCGTTTACCAAATCCTGTTCCGGAATTCCGTGGCGCTGAAGTTCCAAATAGTAACGATCCGGAAACATCTGAGAGAATTCTTCCACCAAACTCCAAGCTCTTTCATTTTCACCGTTTACTATTGCCCGACAAACTAGTGACGAAAGGCAACCAGAAGTCGCAATCAACCCTTCGTTCCGACCACGAAGAAGTTCTAAATCAATCCTTGGCTTGTAATAGAATCCATCCAGGTATGCCTTGGATACTAAATACACAAGATTCTTATAGCCAGTTTCATTCATCGCAAGGAGGAGCAGATGACTAATCGCATCATAGCCACTGTCATCCCGCTCTCGCCGTTCTTTATCGAATCTGGACCCAGCAGCAAGATAAAGTTCGCAACCGAGAATCGGTTTTATATCATTTGCTCTTGCCTTTTCGTAGAACTCAACCGCTCCAAACATATTTCCATGATCGGTCATTGCGACCGCCGGCATATTAAGCGACTTAGCTCTTTCGAATAATGGATTATGCTTAATAGCTCCATCCAATAAAGAGTACTGAGTATGAAGATGTAAGTGAACAAAGGGTGAGCTAGCCATACGTCTTACCCTTTGTTCGTATTTCGACCCTTTTACGTCTTACTCTCATAACTTAAAAGCCGAAAGACCATCTTCGGATGTTAAACGCTCTGGCCAAAAGAAATGTATATCCATGACCTTGATCTTCCACTTGCCTGACACTTTTACATATTGCTCGTTGTAGAGTGCAAACCAGATGAAATTACTTTCTCCTTTGGAAATTTCCGTTCCATCTTCATTTTTCGTAATCACGTCACATAAATAGGCTTTACCTTTAGCACTCACAGAATCAATCACTTCGACCTGATGATTCGTATTGACATGCATACCCGCAAATGGTGTATCTATAGTGTCCTTGAAGGTCTCCTCATAACCATTACAAATAGCATCGATACCTTCCCAGGTTCCATATGGACCGAACCTACAAACTGCGTCTTCTGCAAACACTTCTTTTACCCGATCTAACTGTCTCGCATCGATGAAGTATGAGTATCGCAACCTAAGATTCTTAATTTCTTCAACTTCGAGCAAGTTTCTGAGTCTTTTGATTTCGTCAAAGCTTAATTCATTCTCTCTTACCATGATTTAATTATTCCCACTCGATAGTTGCGGGTGGCTTAGACGACACGTCATAAACCACACGATTCACACCTTTGACTTCGTTAGTAATCCTACTCGACACGTTGCCCAAGAACTCTAATGGCAGCCTGGACCAGTCGGCAGTCATTGCGTCAACCGAGTCTACCGACCTTAATGCAATAACGTTTTCATAAGTTCGCCCATCTCCCATTACCCCTACAGTTTGAATTGGCAAAAACACTGCGAACGCCTGCCATACTTTTTCGTAGTTACCAGAAGCTCTGAGTTCTTCGATAAATATTTTGTCGGCCGCGCGAAGAACACTCAAACGCTCTTCAGTCACCTCGCCCAAAATTCTGATAGCAAGGCCTGGGCCCGGGAACGGATGTCGTCCCACAATGTCTTCAGGAAGACCAAGTTCTCTCCCCAATTCTCTTACCTCATCCTTAAATAACTCCCGAAGCGGCTCAAAAAGAGCAAGCGGCATATCATCAGGAAGACCTCCCACATTATGATGTGTTTTAATCGTCGCAGAAGGACCGCCCACCGATACGCTTTCAATCACATCTGGGTACAACGTTCCTTGTATAAGGTAATCAATCTTCCCTAGCCGTTTAGCTTCTCGGTCAAACTCCTCAACAAACAAATGCCCAATTCTTTTGCGTTTTTCTTCAGGATCTTTGATGCCGGACAAGTTTTTCAAGAATTTCTCGCGAGCATCTACAGTCACAAGCGGTATCTTCAAATTTGAACGGAAGGTTTTTTCAACCTCCTCTCGTTCTCCAGCTCTTAGAAACCCATGATCTACAAACACACAAGTAAGACGATCTCCTATTGCTCTGTGAACTAACGCCGCTGCAACAGAAGAGTCCACCCCACCGGACAATCCACAGAGAGCTCGGCCAGAACCAATTTCATTCCTTGCCTTTTCAATTGCAGACTCAATGAACCCACTCATGGTCCAGGTATCGCTGCAACCGCACACATCTGAGACAAAGTTTGATAAAACAATTTCACCGAACTCGGTATGGACCACTTCTGGATGAAACTGCAAACCGTAGATCTTCAACTCTTTACAACGTACCGCTGAAAACGGCGACCCTTTGCTCGAGGCCAGCACCTCAAAAGCATCGGGAAGGTTGATCACCTTATCACCGTGGCTCATCCAGACTTTGACACTCTCCGCGGTGATATCTTTAAAGAGATCTTCGCGTTCGTCTATTTTGAGCAATGCGGGTCCATACTCACGAGACTCTGCGGGCTCAACCATTCCTCCTAGTTGTTGAGCAAGCCATTGAAATCCGTAGCAAATCCCCAAAATTGGTATGCCTAGATTAAGAACATCAGGATCCGGAAGCGGCGCATCCACCTCGAATACGCTCGCTGGCCCCCCTGAAAGAATCACTCCTGAGGGGGACCAGCTTTTGACCTCCTCAATCCGCATAGTGGGAGGATGAATCTCGCAGTAAACACCGCGTTCTCGGACTCTCCTCGCAATTAATTGCGTATATTGCGAGCCAAAATCTAAAATTAAAATCTGATCCGAAGGACTGCTTGGAGGCTTCGTCATCGGCGACGACACAACGTTCCCCCTTGCCTGAAATA
>CAYOGP010000265.1:0-3306 GCA_964403555.1 uncultured Spirochaetales bacterium
ACCCACAGCTTCGACATATTTTTCCACGCTTAGCTTTTTGGGGACAATTTCGTCGAACCAAATTCGGTTAATAGACTTTGGATTCCCTCCTACGACCTTCGCTACTTCGAGTAACCCTTGAGACAAAATGGAAGGATTTTTTTCTAATGTTCCATCATGTCGTGCCAACCGCGCCTGACTTGCTACTTCAATTCTTTCGGCAGAAGTAAGCCATGTACCAGGAGCCGACAAACTAGCCCAGAGGCGTTGATGCGCTTGCTCGAGATCTTGACGGACCGAATATCTGGCAGCTGAATACGATAAAGACATTTTCCCTCCCACCTTATTCTAGCTTGTCAAAAAAGAGACACTGGTACATTCCTAGATTTAGTGGATACTTTTCTAATGCAAGACGCCTTAATAATAATCGACGTACAAGCCTGTTTCGTAAAGCCCTCAGATGCTTCTGATCCAGCCACAATGGGTCTAGACGTTCAGGATTTCTATAACCGAGTAGATACACAGGTGATACCGAACATACAAGTCCTCCTGGAGGCATTTCGAGCTGCCAATAAAGCTATCTTTTTTGCAGAGATGGGTTCGCTAAAGCCAGATGGATCTGACTTGTCTTTTCACATGCGCAGAATAAATGAATCGAGTCTTTCTTCTACTGGTCAGGTTGTAATGCCATATCTGGACGACCGAGCTGCAAGAACGGACGAACGGATTAAACCGATAGCAGGCGAAACTGTAATTCGGAAAAACACAACAGGCACCGTCGCTTGCTCCTCTTTATCCGAGGATTTGAGGAGTCGCAGTTGCACGTCAATCGCAGTCACAGGACTCGTAACCGACTGCTGTGTTGGCCAAACAGCGAGAGAGTTATCAGACAGAAATTTTGAAGTGACTCTGGTTGAGGACGCATGTGCTTCTTATTCAAGCACTCACCACTTTTCCACGCTCGAATCATTTAAAAGCTTTCACGGCGATGTCGAAACGACCTGTAGCGTTACCAGCGGGCAAGAAATTTCAAGCTAAACAACCTGGCGTCTCCTTGAGAAAATTAAAAAAGATCCCGGTCCTTCTCTAATTCTTTCACAAATGAACCTATTCCGGAGCGCACATCGGGTGGCGTAAAGCCAAACTCAAGCGCACGCGTGCAATCAAAAACTGAGTAATAGGACACACCAAAGTTCATGTGATCTAACCCACTACCAATTTCAATTTCCGCATCTGGCACAAATGATCTTACGATTTCTGCGTACTCCCTTAAGGACGTCCCTCGACCTGAACCAATATTGTAAATGGTATGTTCCAATTTATTCGGGAAAAGAGTGACATCTACAATCGCATCCGCAGCATTCACCGCGTAAATGTAGTCGTCTTGCTGATCGGCGCCTTGTGGAATATTGGTCTTCACGCCATTAACTGCATTTTCAACAATCGCCGAAGCGATCGACATCGGTCCATGTTTACCGACCTTACCCGGACCAAAAATGGTCGCAAATCTTAGAGAGATGAACTCGGGCCCTCCGGTGCGAGCATAGTTCTCTCCGATTCCTTCAGATGCTAGTTTTGCAAAATCGTATACTGCCCAAGGATGACAACGATCGTTCTCACTTATCGGTTCGTACCGTGGGTGAGCATGGCGTCCACGAACTTCTCCGTAAGCAGCCTTAGAACTCGTAAATACTACCCTGGTAGCCCCAACTTCTCTAGCTACCTTTAATACGTTAGCTGTTCCCATTACATTTACTTCGAAACCGCGATGTGGATCTTGCTGAGCTTCGACCGGTAATATTGCAGCGAGATGAATTATCAAATCGGGCTTAAATCTCTCAAAAGGTTCGAGTAGCTCGTCATACTGAGTGACATCAACCTTGGAAAAATTTACAAGGTCTACTAAATCTCTGGCCAAAGAGAAGTCTTGTCTATGGCTCGTTGCGAGGACACGTACTCCTCGGGAGAGAAGTGAACGAATCACAAAAACACCGTTGACTCCGAGCGCACCCGTAACCGCAACTCTTATTTCACTCAAATATTCGAGCCTCTATAACTTTAAGCGAGAAAACTTTGCACCTTCGGGATGCCTTTTTCTGGATCCTCTTGGAGAGGTCCATGTCCGGTATCCGATAAAATAAACACTTCGCTATTTGGAAGTGCGTTACCAAATTCTTTCGCATAGACTGAGGAAACCAGGCGATCATGCTCTCCCCAGACGACAAGACTTGGAGCTGTCACTCGGTGAATTCTTCTATCGAGGCCCTTGTCAGGTATTGGCCAAATCACCTTACATGTACAAGCCAAAGCCCAAACCAATGCGAGATTTGCTTCAGCTTCTCCAATCGGGTCATCCGGTACGGCCAAGTATCTCTTAACCTCAGGCGCATCCAATCTGTGAAACAGAATGCCCGGTAGATCCTCTGCGGGGATCGCAGTAAAAGTTGCACAGCTATAAGGAGCATCATCACGCCACAGACCCACCGGGGAAATTGCTACGAGCTTGCTTATCTTTTCGCGACGTTGAGCTGCGAGTTCGCACGCCAGCATTCCTCCGAACGACCAACCTACCAGTCTGCACGACTCAAGACCGAGTTGGTCCAACAGGTCATCATAAGCTAGGACTGCATCCCACAATGACTCTACATGCTCTATAGCATGAGGGTCGGAGATATGCGTACCCGGATAGTACGGGGCATAGACCTTATACCGCTCGGCCAATGACTCCATAAAGGAGTCCCACTTAAGCCCCCCCGCACTGTGCAAATAGACGAGGGGTTCTCCCTCACCCATCACGGCTACTTGCATCTCTAACCGTCCCCCAAGAACTTCTACGCTTTCGATTGTTGGTGTCGGCATGCTAGTTAAACCTCCGCGCCCGGTCGGACGGCTCCTTGGGGCCACCAACGATTCTCCCAGTCTTCGTCAGTCCAAATGGGTTGAAGGTGCGGCAAGCAGCCATCGGCAAATAGTCGGATATTTTCTTTCGTAGCTTCATGACCCATATTGCCAAACTGGAGAAGTACCATCAGATTGCCTATATGATTATCCTTACAAATTTCTGCTATTTGCTCTCTGACCGTGGAAGGACTTCCAGTTATTAAGAAACCCTTCTCCTTGAAATAACTATAGTCATGATCCGTTAAAGTCAGGTTCGAAGGAACCGGCCGATTTTTGATAAAGTTACTCGTACTTTCGTACGTCATATGCCCTGGTGGTGCTACCATTTCGTCCGGTAGCCGCAACATCTTGTGGTAAAAGTACTCCGAGGCCGGACCATATATTCGATCAGCCTCTTCATCTGTTGCCGCTACACCCACTGGCAAT
>CAYOGP010000266.1:0-585 GCA_964403555.1 uncultured Spirochaetales bacterium
CGAAGAAGCTTTCCTGTTGGATTCCTGGGAAGTGAATCAATAAAATGGAAATTTTTGGGGATTTTAAAATTAGCTAATCGTTCCTTACAATAATTTTCTAATTCGTGAGCTGTCAAATTGGATTCATTTCCTACAATAAACGCTACGACTTGTTCTCCCCAGTGTTCATCGCGTTTTCCTATAACGACAGCCTCATGAATTTCTCTATGCTCCTCTAATACCTTCTCTATTTCTGCTGGGTAGACATTCACTCCACCCGACAGAATCATATCCTTACTCCGCCCTTCAATGTAGAGGTAACCTTCTTCATCGAACCTTCCTAAGTCGCCGGATGTCAACCATTCGCCTCTTTGAATCTTTTCGGTCTCAGACTCTCTCTTCCAATACCCATTGAAATGAAAAGGTGAGCGCGAAAACACCTCTCCTAAATTGCCCGGTTCTACGTGGACACCGTTTTTATCTAGAATGGCCAGTTCAGTAAGCGGAAATGGAAGGCCTGCACAATTTTGTTTTTTCAGCTGATCCAAAGGTGAAAGATTACTCATTATCCCAGCCTCAGTAGACCCGTAACATTCGTACAATTTT
>CAYOGP010000266.1:595-3243 GCA_964403555.1 uncultured Spirochaetales bacterium
CAATTTTCCTTCGCCAAAGTAATCTATAGACAACCTTTTTAGTTTTTCAGATATTGGTGCTGCATTTGAGATAATCGTCTTTAGTTCGGACTGTCTAAGTGATTGCAAGATTTTTTTCGATAGAGAAAATACAGCATTCAAATGAGTGGGGACAACGAACACATTTGTAGCACCTTCGGAATCAATGCTTCTTAAAAGATTCTCCGGCTCAAATTGAGGAACAATCACTACTGTTCCTCCTGTCACTAAAGGAGCAATAGCGAAGGCAAATCCCCCGCCGTGATACATTGGAGCGACAGCGATCGCGCGATCAAGTGGACCATAACACCCGTATTCGCTCGCCATTGCAAAGAAAGTAAGAAGACGTGATCTATGAGAAAGCATTACTCCTTTAGGAACCCCAGTAGTACCAGAGGTGTAACTTATGGCAAAAGTAGAATGCTCGGACACACGAGACGTTAAACCTCGAACTTGGCCTTGATCTCTCCACGACTCATAGGCTGGACCGAGAGTAATAGTTTTAAGCTCTCTGCCTTTCGACGCCTCGCGACTCTTCTCCTCACAAGTGGAATGCAAGATTAAAGCCTCAGCACCGCAGTCTTCCAAAATCGATTCAAGTTCTACCGATGTGAGGTTTGGATTTACTGTAACAACGGGATGCGCCGCACCCGACACCCCTATAACGACCTCTGGATATTCGATAGTATTGGGAGCGACGAAACAAACAGGAGAGCCTTCATTAAGGTCCAAAGAAGAGACAGCCGAACGCACTTTAAGAATATTCTCCGAGAGCTTCTTGTAAGTGAGTTTTTTATCCTCACATTGCAACGCTATTTTATTCGGTTGGCGGCTCGCCGATAGAACTGTGGCCTCCAGAAGCGTTAATCCCTGATTCAGACTAACCTGCTTATCCATTTTCAGGCAGCCGAAAAACAGACAGAGCATTATCTCTAAGCAAGCGTCCCAAAGACTCCTCTCTTATTCCGAGTTTTTTTATCTCTTGGATTGCTCTCTCGGGATCTATCACAGGCCAATCTGTTCCAAACAACACTTTGTTTCGGCCAACGGAATCGAGATAGCGAACGAACTGAGAAGGCCAGTGCCTCGGAGCATGAGCGTCTGAACCAATAAAGACATTCTCGTGCTTCCAGGCCATAGCGATCATTTCATCAGTCCAAGGAATTCCTATATGGATTCCTATAAGTTTTAGTTCTGGAAAATCGCATGCTACGGTATCTAGTGCTATCGGCCTGCCGACACTTTTTAGGCGTCGATGCTTTTGATAGTTAAGGCTCTGTCCTACCTGCATCATGATCGGAATGTTCAGCTCACAACACTTGGCATAATAGGGGTATACCTTTGCGTGATCGGGAGGGAGTTCGAACCAGTGGGGGTAAAAATGGGCTCCAACAAATCCATAGTCCTTCACGGCAACTTCTAAGTCTCGAAGACCCTGCATTCCTCTAGTTGGATCAATTCCAGCGAGACCAGAAAAGCGACCCTTGTACTGTTTACATGCTTCACTTACATATTCGTAAGGAACTTCAAACGAACCTTTAACCCGAAGATCTCCACCGCGGACAGCTATCAACAATGACCTTTCAATTCCGGCGTTATCCATTTTTTGAATATAATTCTGCAAAGAGACACCATTCCGCAAACTTGCAGGAAATCGGATTTGGTCGAGAAAGTCATCCTCGAGACCAGTTCTACCTTCTTTGATTTCTCTTTCGGTAAACAGGTTGCAGACGATATCAATTGAATTCATAAATCTAATATAACCCGAAAAATATAAATGGAATCAGTCAGGTTTAATCAGATTCAAAAAGGAATCCGGTGTATCTAAATCCATACTGATGGCATTGGTCGGTATCTCTACATAACAGATCTCATCGGAGTATTTTTCGAGTAATTTTCTTGCGCCCCAATCACCCTGCAATGAACAAAGTTCCTCAAAGAATCGAGAATGCCATAGAATGGGATTTCCCCTTTTCCCTTGGTACTCAGGGACGTAAATGCTCTTATCATCATTAAGATCAAATGCATCAATTAACAAATTTAGATGCTTACTCTCGAGCCACGGCATATCTCCCAAACAAATCAGCAAACCATCAGCGGAGTTCCGGAAATGCCTGGCCCCCACAGCTACGGAGGTACCCATGCCTTTCAAGTGCTTAGAATTATTAATAAATTCTACTTCTCGTCCACGCAAAGCCTCTTTTATCAAACCAGCCTCGTGTCCTAGTATCATCGCCACATGCTCGGCCTTACTGCTCAGAGCTGAATCAACAACTCGAGCGATCATGGGCTGTCCTTCTACGGTCTGAAGGAGTTTATTCTTAACTCCCATCCTTCTGGAGCTTCCCGCGGCCAAAATAACTATGGCTACTCCTGCATTTGAAAATTCAGAGCCGTCCAATAATCCTTCCCGAGGCATCGGTCGATTAGACGCCTCTTTTAACAAACCGCCCACGCCCATCTTCATGAGCTCCCCACCGGAGACTGCAATCTCACACATCATTCTCTCCAGAACCCAATCAAAACCGCTTGGCTTCAAAGAACGAGCACAGCCAGGAACTCCAACAAACTGAGTGTCTCCCTTAGCGGCAAGTAATAAAAGATTTCCGGGATACACCGTCATTCCAAAA
>CAYOGP010000267.1:0-3207 GCA_964403555.1 uncultured Spirochaetales bacterium
GAGAAACATTTTGGTCAGACGCTGGGATTAGTTAACTTACACGTGCTGTCAGAAGGCCTGCGTGCTCCCGAGAAAGTTCAGGGGTCGCGATGGTTCTTCCTTGACCCGATGGAGGACATAAGATCTGATTCTTGTAGAACGAGAAGAAGAAGTCCTTGCATTATGTCTATTGAAATTTAAAGACGATTTGGGGGTAAAGTGAACGCCTTTTGTAATAGACCCTGGAACAAGAAGGTTTCTAGGATTCTCTCCGCATTAACAATTGCCTCTGTTGCGTCATTCACTATCGCATGTGACCCTGGTCCTAGCCTGCATGATCTCACCAAAACGGAAGCTGCTGAGGGAGTCGCTTTGGCGCAATACCACATGGGATTAATGACGCTTCATGGAAATGGTGTGGAACAGAGCGCGACCCAAGCAGTTGATTGGTTTCGAAAGGCCGCCGAACAAGAACTTCCTGATGCTCAGTACAGCTTAGCTCGAGCTCTTTTAAGTGGAGAAGGAGCTAAGAAAGATTTACTTGGAGCAGAAAAATGGTATCGAGCTGCTTCGGAGAATGGAATTGTTGAAGCTCATTATAGGCTCGCAAAAATGCTCCTGCAGGATGGCAGAGAAAAAGAAGGATTGTCTTTCTTTAACCTTGCGGCTGATAAGGGGCATCTTGAGGCTCAATACGAACTTGGAGTTATGAATTTTTTCGGTCGAGGGACCTCGGAAATTTTTGTTTCGTCGAATAAAGCCCAGGCGGCTCGTGGAGACCTGGACGCACAATATCGAAGTGAGCTGATTGCAAATTACGGAGGTTTAGTTCCCTGTGACTACATCTCAGCCTTCGTTTGGTTCGAACTAGCTTCGAGCGTTCTAGATAAGGCTGCGAAACTTCAAAAAGAAATGGTCCTCTATCAAACTCCCGCCGGAGAATTTCTTATTGATCGATTTGGAATTTTAGAGGGAAAAAATAGAGCCACAGCATGGCTCAAAGAAAATTCGGATGTGACCTACTGGCTCAAGGAGACAATGGAATAATGGCTTCCACAACGACGACATCTACTCAGGGCCGGATTACGATCATCCTTGCAGCAATATCTGTTGTTTTAGTTGCAGCGGGCCCCTCCCTTGCTCACCTAGGGCTTGTGCCACCAATGAACGGTTTCAATGTGTTTTTAACTGGCCTCGGCTTAGGGGTTGTCTCTTTCGTACTTGGCTTGTCGAGCCTTATAGGAGAACGGAAGAAAAAAGATCTCAGAAGAGGGTGGACGGCAATAACCTCCGTCTTGGCATTTTTCGTAACCATCTTGTTCCTAACTGTAGCCATAACCAAAGGGTTTCGGAGTACCCCTAAAGACTGCGATAGCTTCTCTTCCTGCCTCCTCGCTGGAGTAGATGCCTTCTATGCAATCGCCTACCGTCCTGGCGAATTCGTAAGCGACGTTTCTAAAGAATTCTCTTTCCTGACTGACATTTCGACTAACACTGCATCTCCGCCAGTTTTTAGTGTCGGTCCAAGAAGAGGGGGCGACTGGAACTTCTCCGAGAAAAAAATCGAACGACATGAATTTGCTTATCCAGAGACGATAACTTTCTTTGCAGGTGGCGTCCCATCTGAGAATTTTCCGGTTGTTCTAGGAGTAGCCGAAGAAAAAAATTGGACGATACAAATACAACGTCCCGACTTCTATACCTTCGAAGCAACTGCGGAAACGGGCGTATTCAGGTTTAAAGACGATATTTCCGTAAAAATGTACAACTCTCCGAGGTGTCCCACTCCCAAGCATTCGCGATGTTCGAGTACTGCTATAGAAGTTAGGTCGAGATCGCGAATAGGCACAAGCGATTTCGGAAGGAACGCCGCTCGTATTGAAAACTTTAGGGCAAGAATCAGAGCGTTAACGGTAGAGACCGAATACTAGTCCATTTGAGTTAATGCTGTGCCTGACCAGGGCGGATTGTCCTGAAGCGAAAGGATGTCTGAGCGTATGCATGATCTAATAATCTCGAATGGCACGGTTGTCGACGGGACTGGGAGATCGGCCTTTACTGCCGATATCGCCGTTAAAGATGGACAAATAGCTGCTGTAGGGAAGGACCTAGGGCTAGGCCATCGCGAAATCCCCGCCGACGGACTTTTGGTTACACCTGGATGGGTTGACGTTCATACTCATTACGATGGCCAAGTCTCGTGGGATCCGCTCCTTCTGCCGTCTTTGTCCCATGGAGTTTCCACCGTAGTTATGGGAAATTGCGGAGTTGGCTTCGCACCAGTGGTTCCGGCTCGCCGAGAATGGCTAATAGCGATGATGGAAAGTGTTGAAGATATACCTCGAGAGGCTCTAGCAGCAGGTATCGACTGGCAATGGGAAACTTTTCCTGAATATCTAGATGCTTTAGATTCAATCCCCAGATCAATAGACATAGGCACTCAAATTCCACATGCGCCGCTGCGACTTTACGTAATGGGGGAACGAGGAGCAGACAACGAACTAGCAACGGAGCAAGATATAGAAAAGATGGCTCTAATTGCAAAAGAAGCGGTTGAAGCAGGAGCACTCGGGTTCTCCACTTCTCGAACTATGGTCCATGCAACCCCTGAAGGTGTACCGATCCCGGGCACCTTTGCGAGTACTGAGGAGTTGGTTGGAATAGGGTCCGCCATAGCACAAACGGGTAAAGGTGTGATGGAAGTTGTGAACGACGCAATGGCGGGAAAGAATTTAGAAGGAGAACTCGAGCTAATGCGGCAAGTTGCTGTAACCGGCTGTCCCGTTACTTTTTTACTGCCCCAAACAAACCCGCGCCCAAATGTTTGGCGTGAATTGCTTGACCGATGTTCCCGCCTGATCGAAGGTGGTACCCTTGTCACCCCTCAGGTTTTCGCGCGACCGGTAACGATCTTGTTTAGCTTCCAGGGCGAAAATCCCTTCCAGTATCTACCAACGTATCAACCTCTCAAAGATCTGGCTCACAACGAAAAAATGGAAAGATTAAAAGATCCAGAAGTGAAAAAGCGCCTTTTAAGAGAAGAGGATCCTAACAGTGCGGGTATGTCCCTCTTATATCAACAGTCTTCAACATGGACCAAGACATTTCCGATGGGTCAGTCTCTCAATTACTTTCCTAGCGGAGATGACAACATCGCTGCAATCGCGAATGCACAAAACAAAAACCCACGGGAAGTGGTCTACGATCTGCTCCTTGAGGACAATGGGC
>CAYOGP010000268.1:0-3159 GCA_964403555.1 uncultured Spirochaetales bacterium
GACCAAGCTTCAACAGCTATCACTGCGTTGAAAGCAAACATAAATTCCCTGAAACTTGGAGATCGATGTCAAGTGATTAAAGGGGCCGCCAAAGTAGAGCTCCAACGCTTCCAAGCTGCGGGGGTTTCCTTCCACTTGGTGTTCCTTGATCCGCCTTATGGGGCCGAGTTGTCTCTTGACGCCCTTGTTGGGGTACGGCCCCTACTTGAAGTTGGCGGAGAAGCCATACTTGAGAGTTCCGCGGCCGAAGATTTGGTTAAGGTACCAGGTTTCAGGGTTCTTGATGAGCGGAGCTACGGTCAGACGCGAATCACTCGTTACAATGCGGAACCCGGGTAAAGACCGGCTTTATGAATCCTGCTTTTTGCAGGCCAGTTGGAGGAGATTAGGGTGAGAAGGAGAGGATTATGAGCGGGAGGCTTGAGCCTGGAAGGGCGCTTTTTCCTGCGAGCTTTGATCCTGTGACCAACGGTCACATGGATCTCATCAATCGTGCTCGCGAAATTTTTCCAGAATTGATTGTGGCAGTTGCTAATAACGTGGCAAAGCAAGGAACTTTTACGACTGAAGAACGCCTTGAGCTTCTGGAAAAAGCGTGTGCGAATATGCCCACCGTAGAAGTGACGGCCTTTGAGGGTTTGCTCGTGGATTACGCAAAGGAGCGAGGAGCCAAGTCTGTTATTCGTGGCCTGCGAGCAATGGCCGACTTTGAGTACGAGTTTGAGATGACATTAATGAATAAGCATCTCTACCCTGAAATCGAGACTCTTTTCATGATGACGAGCAAGGATTTTCTTTATGTCAGTTCATCTCGCCTTAAGGAGCTCGTACGGTTCGGTACCGATATATCTGCGTGGGTTTCGCCACATGTTGCCGAGGCGTTAAGAAATAAGTTGGGTTAGGTGCGTTGTTACCCCGTGGGATTACGACAGAAAATCCCTGAGGGCTACAATCATTGGCTAGGTCGCAGGTAGGACTCGTTAGGAAACGGTGACCATAGGAGAAAGGTGTCTACGGGGGCTAAAATGGTTTTTCTTGAGGAAGGTGAAGGGCGGAGCTTGCCAGCAGAGCCAAATGTCCTCTTACTCGTTTCTGGGGGCATCGCTGCATACAAGATTCCGGAACTCGTTCGCGAATTTCGACGTGAAGGAGCGCACGTTCGTTGTGCCATGACGGAAGCCGCTAAGGAGTTCGTTTCACCGCTAGTTCTCCAGACTTTGTCGGGAGAAGCGGTTCGTGTCAGCTTGCTCGAAGCGTCTGAAGAGGGCGATATTGGTCATATAGAGTTGGCTGATTGGGCCGACGTGGTGGTGGTTGCGCCCGCTACGGCGAACTTGATGGCCAAACAGGCTCTAGGGATTGCGGATGATCTCGTTACTACAGTTTTACTGGCGACGACGGCTCCAATCGTGCTGGCACCAGCGATGAATGTCAATATGTGGGAAAACTCTTCGACGAGAAAAAATGTAAAAGTTCTTAAAGAACGTGGAGCGGTTTTCGTTGGCCCGGAGGCTGGTGACCTCGCTTGTGGCTGGCAAGGAATGGGCAGGATGTCCGAGGCTTCCGATATTTTTAGAGCAGCTTACGGACTTCATGCACCAGGCAGTCTAAAGGGCGAAAGAATTTTGGTAACTGCTGGCGGCACAAGGGAACCAATTGATCCTGTACGTAGTCTTACAAACAGATCTTCGGGAAAGATGGGTTACGCAGTCGCCAAGGAAGCGAAGCGCCGAGGAGCAGATGTCGTGTTAATTTCAGCGCCGACTTCTCTTTCCCCACCGGAAGGGGTTTCGCTAGTGGCAGTAGAAACAGCATTAGAAATGAGAACTGCCGTCAGAGTCGAATTTGAGAGATCCTCGGCTCTTGTAATGGCCGCAGCGGTAGCAGACTTTAGGCCCGCAGTGTCGGAGACACGAAAAATAAAGAAGGAGCAAGTAGAGGGGGATACAATTAATCTTAAGCTCCTGAGAAACCCCGATATTTTGGCGGAAGTTTCAGCAATTAAGGACAATAGGGTTGTGGTCGGTTTTGCCGCAGAAAGCCACAACCTTGTAGCAGCAGCACGCAAGAAAATTAAATCCAAGGGCTGTGACTTGTTGGTTGCAAATGACATTAGTCGCAGTGATGCTGGATTCGAATCTGATACAAATGCCGTTGTTTTTATTACACCAGATGGATCAATCGAAGAGCTCCCGCTTCAAACGAAACAAGAAGTCGCTGGGAACATCCTCGATAGGATTAAGAAACTTAGGTTGACCCGCTGATGCGCCCTAATTCGCTCTGGCTTGCGGGGTTTCGACGAGCGATCTTGTTTTTTGCTGCCATGGTTTGGTTTGGGTTTGCATCGAATTTTGCTGGCAGTAGTCCAGAGGAATCCACTTCAGTTCCAACCGTGCGCACAGGATCTATCTCTCTGGCGCAGATCTCGGGTTCCATCAATCCGGCTTCTTCAGACTACTTGCAAAAAGCTATTCGACAAAGTGAAGAGGAGGGCTCGGCCCTTCTCGTAATCGAGCTAGATACTCCTGGTGGTCTGGTAGCCTCCACCAAAGACATTATCCAGGCGATGCTCAACTCCAACATACCTATCGTGGTTTATGTTTCTCCGCGCGGTGCTTGGGCGGGTTCGGCAGGAACGTTTATCACTATGGCAGCTCACGTTGCTGCGATGGCTCCAGGGTCAAGTATCGGAGCGGCGCATCCAGTTGGCATCGGCGGCGGGGGAAAGCCGCAACAAGACCAAGATGGCAAAGAAGGACCAAAGGACTACAGTGCTCAAAAAGCCGAAAATCTTCTGGCAGCATTTATAGAATCAATTGCCGAGAGAAGAGGGCGGAATGTGGAATGGGCGGAGAAGGCCGTACGAGAGTCGGTTGCGATCACGGCTCCTGAAGCGCTCGAAATCGGTGTTATCGACCTAATCGCAGAGGACCGCGCAGAACTTATTGCCTTGCTCGATGGTTGGGAGGTTAACTCTCTTTCAGGAAAGGAAGTTTTAAATCTCTCCGGAAGCAGTATTAAAAAGCTAGAGATGTCCCTGCTTACTCGGGTATTGAACGTTTTGGTTGACCCGAACGTCGCAATGATCCTCCTTTTGGCAGGAGCCGCCGGCTTATACCTTGAGTTCAATCAACCGGGTTTACTTTTACCAGGAATTGC
>CAYOGP010000269.1:0-3145 GCA_964403555.1 uncultured Spirochaetales bacterium
GAAGACATCTACCAAGTAATCCCAATCACTTCTCGTTGCATCTTCGGCAGAAAATTCTACATCGTCAACATGGGCACGCGCCTGCCGTACCGAACGGTCCACTTCTTCTAGAACCTGCTCCCGGCCCATACGAAGTTTATGTTCAAGATGAATATCACTTGTAGCTATAAAGATATGTACTCGCGGTTTCTTAGCCGGCTCAACAGCCGCTATGCAGCGTTCAACATCGTCTCGACCCGTCCGCGCAAGTCCGGCAACCGTCGTATGTTTAAGTTCCCGTGCCACGGCGTGCACCGACTCAAAGTCGCCATCACTCGCGATAGGAAATCCAGCTTCAATAATATCGACGTTTAACTTTTCAAGTTGACGTGCGAGCGCGAGTTTCTCCTGCAAGTTCATGCTGCACCCAGGGGACTGCTCACCGTCCCTTAAGGTAGTATCGAATATTCGTATGTGGTTATCAGTCATACCGTCATTCCTTGATTGTTGTCGCTCAACCTTTACGAGGAGAGACCACCAGACACCTGGTCTGTATCGGGAGTCGCCTTCTCAAGAGGGTGACCGCTATACCATCTCCACAGCCATTCCGCCGGCCCAGAACATACATATAAGATAGCGATTAAAGAAAAAGTGACAGAGGGTTTTAAGGCAATGACTGCCGCCGCCACAACTGCAATCACTACGGTGCTCTGAGAGCCTTTAAAACGAAGTTCCTTGAGACTCCAATAAGGAATAGGGCTAACCATAAGAATTCCCAAGGCCGCTATACCCACTCCGAGAAGGCCAGCAGGAATACTAAAATCTAGGCTACCTTCGCGGAGAGTAGAGGACAGGAAAATGGAGGATGCGACCAACCCAGCAGCCGCAGGACTTGGCAGACCGTCGAAGCGACGCCTGAAGCGCTCCTGGGACACGTTGAAGCGAGCAAGCCGCAGACTGGCGCACGCGGTAAACAGAAAAGCAAGCACCCAACCTGTCCAGCCTAGCTCTTGCAGTGCCCCTGCATTGAATGCCATAACCGCGGGAGCTACACCGAATGAGACCGTGTCAGCGATAGAGTCGTATTCCAGTCCGAACCGACTTGAGACTTGTGCCATCCGAGCAGCTCGTCCGTCCAAAAAGTCAAATACCATCGCGACAAAAATTGCAGCAGCAGACCGATCAAGATCTGTTCCTGCAGTTAAAATCGCATAAAAACCAGCGGCCAAATTTCCCGTCGTCAAAAGATGAGGGAGCAGTAACGCAAAGCCTCTTTTCCCTCGCTGTGTCAGCATTCTTTTAGTGTTCGACGGATTGGTATCACGCATCTTGAGGTACCTCGGCGAGCCGACCAACCACCGTCTTTCCACCCCGAACTTGCTGACGTAGTTTCACCAACACCTTGCTCGCCTTTGGTAGGAGAACGTCCGTTCTAGAGCCAAAACGAATTAGGCCGTATCTGTCACCCCTTTCAAGGTATACGTCCTTTTCTGCATGGCAAACTATCCTGCGCGCTATTAATCCCGTGATCTGAACAACCCAAACTAGCTGTCCACCGGGAGCTTCCATTTCCATTGCCAATTGCACATTCCTCGCCGGCGCTTCATTACTAAAAGCCGCTTTAAAGGCAGATCCTGATCGAGTTATCGCTACAACTCTCCCTTCAACCGGCGCCCTATTAATGTGAACATCAAAGATAGACAGAAAGATTCCTATCCGAACACCTTCGGACCCATCGGGCAATTCAACCTCGTTAATTTCTATTACCTTGCCATCAGCAGGAGACACAACCAAATTTTTTCCTTCTGGAATCTTCCGATTTGGATTCCGGAAAAATATGCCCAGAAAAAGCCCCAGAGAAAAAAGAAAGAAAGAAAGCTCCCACAGCTGATTAAAAAGAGCCGCACAGCACAAAGCTATAGGTGCGCCGGCCAAATAGGCAGCCTCTGGCGCCAACGGGCCTGTCAGGCGTTCGACGAACTGGTTTCGTCTCCCTTCCTGCTCCAACATAACTAGTTCTTCGAGCGATCCACGAGACGATTTTCCTTCAGCCAGGGCATTAGACCTCGCAACCGGGCACCGACTTCCTCCATGCTGTGTTCGGCCGCTCTGCGTCTCATTGCGGCGAAAGAAATCCCACCAGACCGGTTTTCTAAGATGAATTCCTTGGCAAAACTGCCATTTTGAATTTCGGTTAGAATCTCTTTCATTCGAATGCGTACGCCATCGTCGATAACACGAGGGCCCCTCGTCAGATCACCGTACTCCGCGGTATTAGAGACCGAGTATCTCATGTTAGCTACGCCATCTTCATAGATCAGATCGACTATTAATTTCACTTCGTGAATTGTTTCGAAATAAGCCATTTCGGGGGGATAACCTGCTTCGATGAGAGTGTCATACGCAGCCGTCATAAGCGAAGTCAAACCTCCGCAAAGCACCGTCTGTTCTCCAAAAAGATCCGTCTCGGTCTCATCACGAAAGGTAGTCTCAATTATGCCTGCCCGGCCAGCTCCGATTCCTTTGGCGTATGCAAGAGCCACCTGCAAAGTATCACCGGACGGATCCGCATCGACCGCCACAAGTGAAGGTATCCCTTTGCCCTCTTCGTAATGAGCCCTTACGGTATGACCAGGGCCCTTCGGTGCAACCATGAAAACATTGATTCCATCGTCCGGCTTAATAGAACCGAAATGAATATTAAAGCCGTGAGCTACTGCAAGATAGTTTCCTTCTACCAAGTTCGGAGCTACCTCTTCCGAGTACAATTGAGCGGCCAGCTCATCTGGAACGGTCAGCATGACTATGTCTGCTGCCTTCGCCGCTTCCGCGGTGGTGGCCACAGTTAGTCCCGCAGATTCAGCTTTGTCCCAGGAAGCTGATTCTTTTCGAAGTCCAACTATGACTGAAACACCCGAACTCTTTAAGTTCTGTGCATGAGCATGTCCTTGACTTCCATACCCAATAACAGCAACGGTCTTGCCCTCAAGCCTGGCCAAGTCTGCATCTTTGTCGTAGAAAATTTGAAGCGCCAATGAAAATCTCCAAAAAAGGGCTTTATGCCCGGAAAGAAAATTGAACCTGCGACGCTAGATGAGCTGCGGTTAAGTGTCAAAATACCATCCAAGAAACCTTCTCCCCCCGAGGGGGAAATTCACTCAAACCG
>CAYOGP010000270.1:0-3122 GCA_964403555.1 uncultured Spirochaetales bacterium
ATGATATGGGAATTTGTAAGAAGAAGAGTATCGCTTAGAGATTTTTTTCTTCGGGTGGGAATACTTGTAGGAAGTGCGTCATTGGTTGCCAGTCCTTATGTCTTTTCAGTTTGGAAGGTAACAGGTGAGATAGTCTTAACTCAAAAGAAGCCGGTCTTAGAGATTACTGGTGTTAATCCACTCTTGAGAAGCTTGGACTTGCCTGCAGTGGAACCGAGACGAAAGGGAGTCGGATCGTTTGGAGCTGAAATCTCATTCTTGCCTTTAGATGAAGCCGAGGTCTTTGTTCAGCCTGATTCAAGAGATATTGCCTCCACAGGTTTAAAATCAAAAACGGTGTTGGCTCGTATTCTGGACTCTGTTGGTGAACTGCTCGATGCCCTGATCACGACAGCGAAGATAGAGTGGTGTTTGCCAATTCTTCTGGGCCTCTGGTTTTCTCGCGGTAGCCCTGGTAAGAGGGGGGCTTGGATCGGTTTTACAGCCTCAGTGTATGTCGTTCTACTGATTGGGCTTGCTCTTCATACGGAGTATCTGAGCAAACGTCATGTTTTCCCAGTTATCCTTCCTTTTTTGGGCTATGCCGGCGTTGGTCTGACAGAATCAGTTCGGTTATTGCAGGGCAGGCTGGGACTTTCGCTCAATGCATGTCGGATGGCGGTGCTGATTCCTCTGCTTTCAGTTTCCTTATCCGGCCAGTTTGAAGCCCGGAGAAGCGATCGCATGGCCGTACGAAATGCCGCTGAATGGTTCCGCCAGAATTATCCTCCAAAGATTCCTATTGCCGCTGAGAAACAGCGAGTTGCTTTTTACGCTGATGCATACTTTGTTGCTGTAGGTTGTAGTAAGTGCCCCATCGGGCCCGAGCGAGACGAAGCCGCGTTGACAAGAGCGAAGACAAGTGGAGCTAAGTTTTTAATCAGTGACAAGGAAGAATGGAATCTTTTAGCTATGTCTCTTCGAATACCTGTTCTTTATGAAGTTGAAAAGAATAAAAAAATTGCACGGGTTTATGATTTGCGGGGATTACCTTAGTGGTTTTGATTTAGGCGGTGTATGGGGATGCTGTATCGATAAAAAAATGTGTGCTAATTCGTCTCGAGGTTGAAAAATGAAGTCTTTACGTGAGACTTGGAAGTAGACAAAAGAATAATTGGAGAGTTTAATTGAAAGTTCCCTTGCTCGATCTGAGAGCTCAGTATAAAAAGATTCGTGAGGAGATTGCACCTGCGATTGCAGGTGTAGTTGAAAGTCAGCAGTTCATTCTGGGCTCGGAAGTAGAAGAGCTGGAGAATGAGATAGCGAGTTACACGGGTTCAGAGTTTGGCGTCGGATGCGCGTCAGGCTCCGATGCTTTATTGCTTGCGCTGATGGCCTTAGGTGTCTCCCCTGGTGACGAAGTCATTTGCCCGAGTTATACCTTTTTTGCCACAGCTGGATCAGTCTCGCGTTTAGGCGCGAAGCCAATTTTTGCAGACATAAATCCGGCTACGTATAACGTTTGCCCTCAATCTATAAGAGAGGTCGCCAAGAACTGTTCGAAACTCAAGGCTTTGCTACCTGTTCATCTTTATGGGCAAGCCGCAGACTCCGATGAAATTTTTAATGTAGCGAATGAATTGGGTGTTCCAGTTATAGAAGACGCGGCACAATCCATTGGTACGATTGATAAAAACGGACTCCGTGTCGGAGAACGAAATTCCATTACTTGCTTCAGTTTCTTTCCGTCGAAAAACCTCGGTGCCTTCGGTGATGCCGGAATGATAGTCTGTAATAACAAGGATTGGGCTGAAAAGGTTAAGATTTTGAGAATGCACGGAGCGCAACCAAAATATTTCCATTCAGTTGTTGGTTTGAATTCGCGTTTAGATGCTTTGCAAGCAGCAGTTTTGAGAGTAAAGCTAAGACATTTGGATAGTTGGACTGAGGGAAGGCAACGAAACGCCGCTATTTATGATGAAAGATTTCAAGCATCTGGTGCGATGGATAGCTCAGCGACTTTTTCAGATGAATCCATGTTCCCAGTCCTCGTGCCCAAGAAGGCTTCTCCGAAAGGAAACCACATCTATAATCAATATGTTATCCGAGTCCCCTTAAAACATAGAGATAACTTGCGCGCCTTCTTGAATAAGCGGGGTGTAGGCACTGAAATCTACTATCCAGTGCCCCTACATTTGCAGCAATGCTTTAGCAATTTGGGTGGGATTCCTGGTCAGCTGATTCATGCAGAGGGAGCTGCAAAAGAGACGATAGCAATACCGATCTATCCAGAATTAAGTCAGTCGCAAATCGATTACGTTATTGAATCGATCCAAGAGTATTTCGAAGTATGAGCAATAATTAGTTGGAGGGGAGTTTAATAGGCGTTTCGATCAAAAATAACTCGCCAAAAGGTCAATACCATTATCTTGAAATCTAGGGACAGCGACCAATTGTCGATGTAATAGATGTCGTATTTCAGTCGTTCGTTGATACTGGTGTTGCCTCTCCAGCCGTTGATTTGAGCCCACCCCGTCATTCCCGATTTCATTTTGTGGCGGAGCATGTAACCAGGAAGCTCTTTTCGGAAATCGTCAATGAAAATGGGCCGCTCGGGTCGGGGACCGACGACACTCATGTCGCCTCTTAAAACGTTCCAAAGCTGAGGAAGTTCATCCAGACTGGTCTTACGTAGGAACGTACCTATTTTAGTTCTTCGCGGATCGTCGGGCCGGGCCCAGGTTGGACCAGTGTCTTCTTCGGCAGTCTTGCCCATCGTTCGGAACTTAAACATTTTGAAGGTTTTTCCATCCAGGCCCATTCTTTCTTGAGAGTAGAATATTGGTCGACCGCTCGTAAATGTAATCAAGAGGGAGATTAATATCATAAGGGGAGACAAGAGAAGGAGTGCAAAGAGTGAGACGCTGAAATCGATGGCCTGCTTCTGTAGTATCGCCCAGCCCATAAGAGGGCTTTGGCTGACTGAGACTACAGGCAAGCCATCTATGTCCTCAATGGAGCTTGTTAGTCGAAATAGTTCTGGAATATCAGGCACTAGCTGGACGTTTACTGTTTCATTCTGAAGAGTTGCAAAAAGTTCTGGAATATTTCTCGAAGCATCTGTGGGAAGGGTTAAGATTACA
>CAYOGP010000271.1:0-2640 GCA_964403555.1 uncultured Spirochaetales bacterium
GACGGAAAACTTGATACCGCGGATGACATCATAAAGAACGACGAGCTCCACGTTGAAGTTGACCAACTCTACCATTACGAACTTCACTCCCGTGACGTCCTTCACGACTTCTCCGTGCCGGTTTTCAGACTCAAACAGGATGCCATCCCAGGAAGAACTATTATGGGCTGGTTTACTCCAACTCTCACTGGTGAATTCGACATCCAATGTGCTGAAATCTGTGGGATCGGACACGGGCTTATGGGAGCGCGCATATTTATAGAATCCAAAGAACAACACGAGTCTTGGATGGCTAAGAACAACCCCCGAGGCGAAAACCTTTTCCTCGCTTCAAATGAAGGGCGGTAGATAAATGGCTGAAACTATCTCGACACACGCTAGTCACGACGAACACCACGAGCCGTCTTTTATATGGAAGTATGTATTCTCAACCGATCACAAGATGATTGCCAAGCAATACATGTTCACCGGTATGGCCATGGGACTCATCGGAGCCTTCATGGCTTACGCATTCAGAATGCAGCTTGCGTTTCCAGGAATGGACGTCCCGCTATTTGGCCTTGTCACTCCGGCTGTTTACAACTCTCTAGTCACAAATCACGGGACAATCATGATTTTCTGGGTAGCAATGCCCGTCTTGATCGCCGCCTTTGGCAACTTTCTAATACCGTTGATGCTCGGTTGCGACGACATGGTATTTCCGCGCATTAACATGCTCAGTTACTGGATCTTTCTCCTCTCTGCTGTTGTTCTTCTTACGTCCTTTTTTGTTCCAGGGGGTGCCTTCGGAGGGGCTTGGACTGCTTACCCCCCTCTTTCAGCCAAGGCCGAATACAGTCTCACCCCCTTAGGGTCCTCTATTTGGGTTGTGGCGGTAGGACTTGAATTCATTGCTTTCCTCCTTGGAGGAATAAACTTCGTCACCACCGCAATGAACTCACGAGCACCCGGAATGAGACTATATGACATTCCCATCGTCGTATGGATGATCGTGATCGCGAGCATACTGTTTATGGCTTCAGTTGGTCCTCTTCTCGCGGGAGCAGCAATGCTTTTCATGGATCAGCAAGTAGGAACAGCGTTCTTTGATCCTGACAAAGGAGGAGACCCCATCCTTTGGCAGCACCTGTTTTGGTTCTTTGGACATCCAGAAGTTTACGTGGTCCTACTCCCCGCCCTTGGTATTACCGCAGACGTAATATGTACCTTCTCACGAAAGAAGTTGTTTGCATATCGAACAGTCTTAATGACGACCTTTGCTACGGGGGTTCTGTCCTTCACCGTTTGGGCCCACCATCAATTCGTTGCAGGCATAGACCCTCGGATGGCGAACATCTTCACAATCACCACGTTGTTAATATCGGTCCCAATTGCGGAGTTGTGCTTTGTTTACATCGCGACTCTTTACGGGGGCTCTATTAGCCTTACGACCCCGATGCTATGGGCATTGTCATTTATTGCAACCTTCCTGATTGGAGGCGTCACAGGGATATTCTTGGGTGCAAGTGGTGCCGATATATATATGCACGATACGTACTTCGTACTTGCTCACTTCCACTATACTTTTTATCCAATCGCGATAATTGGAACCTTTGCAGGATTTACCTATTGGTTCCCGAAGATGTTTGGAAAGATGATGGACGAACGTCTGGGGAAAATTCACTTTTGGGGTTCCATCATACCGTTCAACGCCATCTTTATTCCCCTGTTCTACTTAGGGGTCGCCGGCCAACATCGTCGGATTTTCGACTTCTCGAACTACCCGGAGCTAGCAACTCCAGAGATGCAGGCTATCCGCATCTTCGCAACTGTTTCCCTGCTCGTGATGCTCGCGTTTCAATTTGTATTTTTCTACAACTGCATCAAAAGCTGGATGAGCACGGAAAAGGCACCGGACAACCCCTGGAAGGCTAATACACTCGAATGGGTGGCGCCTACACCTCCGCCTCATGGAAACTTCAAGGAGTTGCCAACGGTGTACCGAGGCCCCTACGAGTTTAGCCATCCTGACAGAGACGAAGATTACTGGCCGCAAAATGAGCCAACATAAACCACAATATTGAGGGACAGATGAGACCGATTGCAAATACACGAAGCGTATCAGGGGTACCCACTGCTCGATTGGCAGTTTGGTGGGTGATTGCGTCGGAAATTGTGATTTTCGGCGGAATCCTGATGTCGTACTTAATGCACAGGCTCGCTCATGGACTGTGGGCAGATTATGCATCCCATACGACTACTTGGGTTGGCGCCTTAAACACGTTCGTGCTCCTTACCTCCAGCTTATCGGCGGTACTCGCTCACAGGTGCGCTGTAAACGGAGATGGTCCGGGAGCCGCGAAACGCTTACTAATCACTGCCGCAGGTGGCCTGACCTTTGTTGTTATTAAATCATTCGAGTGGACCTATGAGATTTCACAAGGGTACACAATTACTACGAACACATTTTGGTCGTTCTACTACACTGCGGCCGGGCTACATGCTCTACACGTAATTGCTGGTGTAGTAATCATGCTCATCGTCGCAGCGGCAGCAAAAAAAGGCAGAGACTTACACCGGGTTGAAATCATAGGGATCTACTGGCATTTCGTTGACTTAGTGTGGATCTTTCTCTTCCCATTACTCTCCATCGCTAAATAA
>CAYOGP010000271.1:2650-3112 GCA_964403555.1 uncultured Spirochaetales bacterium
GCTACTTCTGTTATTGGCCATAAGCATTGCCGGACCTGAGCTTGGAATACAATGGGTGACCCTCATTACGGCTTTTGGGATCGCGATTGTTAAAGCTTATATGGTTGCGCGAAACTTCATGCACGTAAGCATTGAGCCTCGTTTTGTCACCTATATCCTCGTAACCATGCTGGTCTTTATGCTGCTTTTCTTCATGGCTGTAGCTCCTGACGTTATGAAGGAAACTGGGAGCAACTGGGTGAAACCTGCGTGGATACAAGAAAACCTCGCGTATGAAGCTGGAGAGATCGGTGAGGGAGCTGGCCACTGAGACCGCTCCGATAAATACAGGGCCTGAAAATATGAAGAGAAGAACCCGTTCGAACGTCTATCCAGTTTCAGAGTCGACAAGAGAGCCCGTTGTCCAAGACGGCGTACTCGGAATGATCATATTCGTTGTGGCCGAGGTCATGATGTTCGCGG
>CAYOGP010000272.1:0-3100 GCA_964403555.1 uncultured Spirochaetales bacterium
ATTTCTAAAGGCTCGAGCTCGCTGGGTAGCCCTACCTTATCCACGAGGACAAAAAAACGGTCTCGCAAAGAAGCCAAAGTGGATCGCAAGGCCCCTCTATCCCTCTGGTGTAGTACAGCTGCCTTCAGGCGCTCAGTCCATTCCACCGCATCCTCCCAATCGGGATAACCTTCCGCATCTGCCTTGGAGAGGGCGTCATCGCCACTTCCAGACAGTGCACTAAGCGTCTCGTCAAAATCGGGTCTCAATGACGGAGCTGTCATAAGTCTACTCACCTTCCCCAAGCACATTCCTCAGAGCACTCGAAAACAACAAAATAATCCCTTACAACTAGGATAGGCCACACTTTCTCTAAGACCATGGGAGGCTATCCTAGCAGTGTGCAAGACGTTTTTAGCCACTCAAGCCTGTCCTCTTACGAAAACTGTCCCCGAAAGTACGCCTTTCGGTACATAGAGAAAATCCAGGTCGAAACTGAAGGAATAGAAGCTTTCGTAGGAAAACGGGTTCACGAAATTCTCGAAAGACTATATCAGTTTGTAGGTGACGGTATCGTACCCCCCTTACCTCAGGTCCTCAAACGATATGAAGCAAATTTCGACGAGGCCTACAATCCAGAAAAAATTCGAATTGTTAGAAACAACCTGAGCATCGGCCATTATCGAGGGATGGGCGCCAAAGGAATCGAAAATTTCTATAGAAGGCACTATCCGTTTGATAGTGGAGAAACCCTTGGCCTCGAACGACCAATACGTTTTAACCTTGACGAGAAAGGTCAATATCGAATAAGGGGCATCATCGACCGTTTAGCACGCGCTCCCGATGGAGCAATAGAAATACACGACTATAAAACAAGCGCCAGGATGCCAGCTGCCAAATATTTACAGCGGGACCGTCAATTATCACTTTACGAAATTGCCATCCGAGACGAAGGTTTTGAGGGTGAAATCAGACTCGTATGGTGGTACGTGACACCAAACCGAATGTTCGTCACTCGCAGGAATGAGAGCGAACTCAATCAAGTAAAGACAGAAGTAACCAACCTCATTGACGCAATCCGAACGGAAACGTTATGGGAACCACGAAAAGGTCCACTATGTTCTTGGTGTGAGTACAAAGAAATCTGCCCGCTCTTTCGTACAAACAATTCTGAAAAAAGAACCAATCACGATAATTTCGAGAAAGATGGAGAGAAAGATTCTGAGGAAGATGAAGAGAATTCCTCTAACTCCCAGCTTTCTCTTCTCTAAAACAGGGCGCTATTAAATGACTGAACCTCTTACTTCCGCTCCAAAAACTTCAATACTACATCGTGTAGCATTCTTCGAAACCGACGCGATGGGGATTGTCCATCACTCTAATCATATTCGTTTTTTCGAACTCGCTCGCGTTGCATGGATGCAGGAACACCATTGTCCCTACACAGACTACATGAGCCTAAATTTGAATTTCGCAACAACCATGGCACAGGCAGATTATCTAAAACCCATTGCTTTTGATCAGGAAATTGAAATCGTCACATGGCTCGAGTGGACGCGGGGCGCCTCGATAGGGCTAAGCTACATAATACAGAACGACGGAATTATCTTCGCTACCGGCATCACCGAACATGCATTGATCGATGAACACGGAAACCCAAGACGAATTCCTAGTGAGAAGCGACGCCAACTGAAAGATTTATCTGCAGAATCCAGATCGACGACTGTCCAACAAATTTAGAAAAAGCGACGCAGCTTACGACCAATTTTACGCTCGGACCACGCTGAGAGGCGACAGACAACAGTGAGAACGTCACCTTGTCCTGGCCAATGCGAGCGAAGAATATCAGGGTGCACGTGATTCACTATGCTCGAAACTGCCACAAACAAAATAAGGAGATCGTCCAAAAACCCAATCGGCCCGAAAATCCCGGTTGGAAGAAAATCGATTGGAGAAATCCAATACCCGATCCCCAGCAATGCAACCATTTTATCCTTGCGCGGTACACACTTGTCTTTTAGAAGCCTTAGTAACAAAACTCCAATATCTGGAAGAAGGAAAAGAATGTCCCTAAGCCCAACCCCACCACGACCAGACCAGTAAAATATACGATGACGAAGCCGATCATAAAACGTTCATTCCTTCAGATTTAAATCATTTTCTAGTTTCTCAACGTGTTGAGTCGGCAAGAAGCCTATCCTTCCTTTACCAAACCAAATCTACTAGTTCTGGCATGCTCAATCCGAAGCTTGCTAGAACCATCGGCATTGTAAATCTGAAACCCATATCTCGTAGGTCCTACCTTAAAAAGCCAATACCAGACCTCTCGAACGTCGGGAAGAAGTTTAAGCTCCGACACTTTTTCCAGAGGGACCCAGCGAAGCTCTGCGCTGGGCTCCGGATGCAGAGCCCCAGAAAACCAATCCGCCACGAACCAAAACACTAAGTTACCCTCTCCATGACAATCACTTTCATGCAATACCAAACGCAGTCGTGAATTTCTGACTTCTATACCTGCTTCTTCTGCCACCTCTCGGCACGCAGCTTGTTGTATATCTTCTCCCATTTCCAAGTGCCCCCCAACCCCATTCCAATAGCCTGAAAACCTGGAACCCTCCCGATGGCGGTTAAGCAAAATGGTACGGTTACGGCGGACAAACATCAGTGTGGTCACACTGACTTTAAATCTGGATTTACTAGTCAAGAATCGTTCCCTTGCCGCTCTACCGGATATTTTTCCAAGAGAATTCCTAATTTGCTTCGGGTCACCACAACAAATTCGCTCACGAAAATTCCTCTTTCGAGAACCAAATCAATTCCTCTCTACAAGTAATAAAAGCTACCGCTAGAGTCCCATGCCTAGATCCAATTATGTTGTAAATGCCTTTAATACACCCAATCAGCATAGGAAGAATTGCAGAAACCTAATCACTCTCGCAAATAACCTGGATTCAGATTATAAAACTCTAGGCATTGATGAGCGGGGTCCTCACAATAACCAGGTCTTAGGTGACTCAGAACACTTTCTCAATGCGTTAAAAGACGGTAGAGCTACAAGTTTTGCGTGGTAATTCCACAACGATCGATATTTTACAAAACTGATTTCACCCAACTTTCGCTG
>CAYOGP010000273.1:0-3093 GCA_964403555.1 uncultured Spirochaetales bacterium
AACGTGATCTATATATTCTGCGGTCTTTTTCCCTGGTCTTATTCCTGGGATAAACCCACCGGAACGTTTAATATTGTCTGCAACATCGTTAGGATCAATGACGATCGCAGTGTAAAAGAAACAAAAGAAGATAATTAACGCTACATAGACCACGTTATAAAGAAGACCATCGAAAAAGAAATAATCTTGAAAGAAATTCTGGACCGCTTCTGATTCGGCAAATTGGCCAACCGTTGCTGGGAACATAAGCAAAGAAGAAGCGAAGATCGGCGGTATTACATTCGCAGTATTTACTCTCAAAGGGAAGTAACTCGACCCCCCTTGTACCATCTTCTTTCCTACGATCCTCTTCGCATGCTGTATGGGAATCCTCCTTTGCCCTCGTTCCACATAGACAACAAATCCTGTCAATAAAACCATAAAACCAATAAGAAAAATTGCTTGGAGGAGGGAGAACTCGCCATTTCGAACTAATTCAATCAGCTGAGCGATACCTCCAGGAATTCCGACCACGATCCCCGCAAAGATAATTAAAGAAATTCCATTACCAATCCCACGCTCGGTGATTTGTTCTCCCAGCCACATAATAAAGGCTGTGCCGGAGGTAAGTGTGATCACACACATCAAACGAAACGACCACCCTGGGTCAAGAACAGCATTTTCACCGAATTGCCCTGTCTCCAAAGCCTGAGCGATAAGAAAGCCTTGGAACATTGCCAGGAGGATTGTTCCATAACGAGTGTATTGAGTAATCTGCTTACGACCTGATTCACCTTCTTTTTTTAAGGCGTCTAATGACGGAACTACCACCGTGAGAAGCTGCATGATAATGGAGGCACTAATGTATGGCATGATCCCAAGAGCAAAAATAGAGAGTTGCTCCAGTGCACCACCTGAAAAAACATTAAAAAGAGAAAAAAGTGTACCTGACATGCGTTCAAAGGTAGAACGAACGATCTCCGGATCGACTCCAGGCGTTACGATATGGGAGCCTATCCTATAAACGCCAAGCATCCCAAAGGTATTTAGAATTCTCTTCTGAAGCTCAGTAATACGCCCTATATTTTGCGCTCCACCTATCACGGAATTATCTCCACTGACCCATCAGCCTCTTCGATTTTCTTTTGCGCTGTCTTGCTGATGCGATGGATCTTGAGGGTGAGACCGTTTGGTGCATCCCCCTCACCGAGAACCTTAATTCGTTTTGCCCGTCCTCTTACCAAACCCTTCTCAATTAAAACATCCGGGTCAATCGAGGCTCCATCTCCAAGTTGAGCCAGGTCTCTCAAGTTAACTGTCTCTACGTCTTTAGCGTGGATGTTATGAAATCCCCGCTTCGGGATTCTTCGGACTAGAGAGTTTTGTCCACCTTCGAAATAAAGCGGCACTTCTTCACCTGCCGATCGATGTCCTTGCCCCTTTATGCCACGTCCAGCAGTTTTCCCTATTCCAGAGCCCGGTCCACGACCGACCCGCTTGGGGCGTCTTGTTGCACCCGGATTTGGTGAGAGTCGGTCCAGCATAACTACACTTCCTCTACTTTAATAAGGTGGATAACCTTATCGACCATGCCTCGGATCGGTGGAGTTGAGTCTAACTCGACAGTTTGGTTCATTCTTCGTATACCGAGACCGCGGAGAGTTGCTCTCTGCTTCTTGTTATATCCAATTGCGCTCTTAACCTGAGTAATTCGAAGTTTGTTCATAGTCGACCGAGCTCCGCTAACCGTTGTTCGGGATCACACAGATCTCGTAGTGCTGCCATCGTCGCACGTACCACATTGTGTGGATTATTAGTTCCAAGAGTCTTTGTCAGCACGTCCCTCACGCCAGCCGCCTCAACGACCGCTCGTACACCTCCGCCGGCAATAACGCCGGTACCTGCCGAAGCTGGTCGAAGCAAGACTTTTCCTGCCCCATACCGGCCAATAACCCGATGAGGCAGCGTTCCCTCTACCAGTGGTACGTGTACCAAAGCCTTACGTGCATGTTCGACCCCTTTACGAATAGCTTCTGGAACTTCACCAGCCTTCCCTAGACCCACACCAACAACGCCTTTTCCGTCCCCCACCACTACTAACGCGGAAAAGCTAAACCTTCGACCGCCCTTAACCACTTTAGCTACACGGTTAATGTGGATAACTCGATCGTTTAATTCAAAATCATTCGCATTTAGATGAGTTTCTGACATGATTAAAACTTCAACCCTGCTTCTCGGGCGGCTTCGGCAAGAGCCTTAACTCGTCCGTGGTATAAAAAACCGTTCCTATTGAAAACAACCTCTTGGATGTCTTTTTCTCTAGCCAATACGGCAATAGCCTGACCTACCTTCTTAGCCGCCTCGACATTCCCCGTCTGAGACTCGGAATCCAAGAGACCATTTGATCTAGTCGAAACGCTCCCGAGAGTTCTCCCTGACTCAGGATCATCGAGCTGTGCGTAAATATGTCTAGCGCTCCTAAAAACGGTAAGTCTGATTCGATCAGTCTTCTTCAATCTACGTGCTATGCGACCCTTTCTCGCCAGCCACTTTCCGCGTATAACGTTGCCAATCTTTTTCTGCATTAGGCCGCACCTGCCTTTCCGACTTTGCGTCGGACATGTTCACCAACGTACCTTACGCCTTTACCCTTGTATGGCTCTGGTGGTCGCAGTTTCCTAATCTCGGCCGCAAACTGCCCAACCTCTTGTTTGGAACTCCCTTGCACACGAACAATGTTCTCCGAGACAGAAACCGAAAGTCCTTCAGGAACCATCATTTCGACAGGATGAGAGAAACCAAGGGTCAGCTTAAGCTTTTTCCCTGATGACTCCGCCCTATATCCAACACCTTGAACTTCAAGCTCTCGTTGAAAGCCTTGCGTCACTCCCTGAACCATATTTGATATAAGTGCTCGTACCAAGCCATGCGCCGCCTTCGAGACCTTCTTATCGTCCGGTCTCGCGACCGTCACTCGCCCATCTGACATTTCTACCGAGATATATGCAGGGAAACGCTCCGACAATTGCCCCTTTGGACCTTTGACAGACACCTCTCCGCTGTCAATCAAAACCACGACTCCTTCAGGAACAACTACTGGACTACGGCCAATTC
>CAYOGP010000274.1:0-296 GCA_964403555.1 uncultured Spirochaetales bacterium
TGTTTATTCTCTGCGGTCAAGTCTCAAACATATAAAGTGTGGGCTTTATGACCCTCTTATGGCGCTTGGTCAACGCATTCTTGATAACGTCAAGCAACTGAGCTCTAACGAAGCAAACCAAGCGAATAAACCAGCCACATAAGGCACCCATACCTCTCTACGGCCCCATTAACAGCGAGCATCTGCAGGTACTGGGTCGTCGTAAAGATCTAGGGAATTACCTAGAGAACACGTTGCCATCCTTTGGCTTGCACACTGGCTTACTGTACAGACAAGATAAAAACTGACGGCTACCC
>CAYOGP010000274.1:306-3091 GCA_964403555.1 uncultured Spirochaetales bacterium
TTTTACGGCGATATTGAAACCCTACAGTCTTAGCTACCAAGGGGTAAGGCTCCTAGACTAACGTCATACATTCGTGCTGAAAATTTTCCTAACCGTGGCAGAAACCGTTCAATCCTAAGCCGCAGAGACGCCTCTAGTGAAATTCCACTCAACAAGATTTAACATCAAGACAAGGAACCTTCTTTTCCGAACCAACATAAAGGTTGCCTTTACATTCATTGAACGAAATACATAGGATTGAACCCTACTAACAGTTGGCGAGGATAAAATCATGAAGGACGGTTGGGAGCTCGAATCAGACGAAATTGTTACTGCACCCACAAAGAAGTTATGGGCACTACTAGATGTCCAAAGGTAGTGACGATGTACCTGTCTCTCCTTTATTCCTCTTATACCGCAGAGAAATACTAGCGGCCCGTCAAGTACTCGATCTGGCATGTGGCCGAGGCAGGCACTCACTCGCCGCCGCTAAAGGCAAAGCAGTTGTGGTCGGGCTGGACCGCAATCGTACCCACCTACGGTACCTTTATAGTGAAGCAAAATATCAAAAGGTGAACCCTAAACTTTTTCTAGTCTGCGGTGATCTAGAAGCTGATTCCCAACATATTCTTCTGGAACAGACTTGGGATGTAGTCTTAGTGTTCAGATACCTACATAGACCTTTATGCAGTTGGATCGAGCAAGCGCTTCGCCCCGGAGGTCTCTTGTTATACGAAACATTTACGAAAGAACAGATAAAATTCGACAGCGGTCCAAAGAACCCAGATTTTCTCCTTGACAAGGGTGAACTACCCGAACTTTTTAGTACTCTAGAGAGCGAATTCTTCGAGGAGACGATTAGCTACGACCGAGGTCAGGCTTTAGCGTCGCTTGCGGCGCGTCGAGTTTGCAACAACTGACCTATCGCCCATTCTGCATGTTCCCTCAGACCAGGATCAACTCCCTCGGCATGATTCATTATTGAGTCAAGTAGAGTCAGGTCTCCTGAATTACCTGCAGCTATCAACGCATTTCGTATTAGCCCTCGCCACTTGGCTCTACGAATAGAAGTCTTCGCAGTAATTTCTCGCCAGGTGCCTTCATCTAAATTCAGGATCCATCTGAGATTTGGAAGAACAAACTCTTCTTTGGGCTTCAACTTCTCCCGCAACTTGACCCCTGGTAAGGGGAGCGTCCGGTTTTTACGATTGTTCCAGGGACATACTTCCTGGCAGATATCACAACCGAAAATCCAATTCCCCTGTGGAGCGCGAAGGTGTTCTGGAATGATCCCACGCTTCTCAATAGTCGTGTAAGAAAGACAACGGCTAGCATCCATTACATGAGGCTCGGGAAAAGCATCTGTAGGGCAAGCATCTAAGCAAGCAGTACACGAACCACACAAATCTGCTACCGGTTCATCAAGGTCAATTTCGAGATCTGTAAAAAGAACACCAATGAAAAAATACGAACCGAGTTCTCGGTCAAGTAAAAGAGTATTCTTTCCGATCCAGCCTAGTCCACCCCTTGCCGCCAAGGTTCGTTCCAAAACTGGGCCCGTATCAACATACGCCTTGTGGGTGAATGACCGACGAACTTTCACCTCAATAGCTGTGGCAAACGCTTCGAGACGTTCGAGCATCACGGTGTGATAATCTTCACCACCCGCATATCGCGCAATACGGCCCAGGGATTTATCCTCAACCGGTCCAGGAACGCAACCTTGTCTGTCGTATACCAACGCCACACAGATGGCGTTTCTTGCACCTGAAAGCACTTTGAGGGGATCTGCTCTTTCCTCGGCTCGTTTCTTTAGATAAGCCATTTCTCCCGCAAAGCCTTTCCTGAGCCACTCGTGGACAAACTCCGTGTCCTTTCCTGTTGAAACGGAAGAGATTCGAACTTTGTCAAACCCAAGAGCTTGTCCGATCGAAATAACTGCCGAACGAATATCCAAGACCTCACCTCTTGCTTTTTTGCTTTGTACAAACCCAGTTTCTGCGGCAGATTTCGTGAATGCTTAACCTGTCTATTCTCCTATAGTCGGACAGAATTCGGAATTTGATCTCATACCGCGCTAGGCTTATAGAGAGAACATAGCGTCATCTAAAGCTAGACTACAGGCAGCTTAACCTACAACGTGGGCCAGTCTTTACGACGAAAGGCTAGATATATCATGCGAGTTCTTAAGAAACTAAACGAAAGCATCCGTCGCTACTTCGTTGCAGGGATACTCACCTTCGCCCCAATAGGAATCACCCTGTGGGCGCTTGCATGGATAATAGAACGACTAGACAACCTTCTGCTTCCTCGCCTTCTGCGATTGGCCCCCCCCAGCATGGAAAAATGGCTTCAGCTACCACTGATCGGAGCTGTCTTCACACTCCTTGTAATTCTCATCTTTGGCATAATAGCTAGACACTTTTTCGGACTAAAACTCGTAAAATTCGGAGAGCAAGTTTTACGACGAGTGCCAATAGCACGAAGCATATATGTGGGAGTAAAACAGCTAACGGAGGCAATCTTTTCATCCAAACAGGGTTCAAGTTTTAGAAGAGTTGCCCTTATCGAATATCCAAGGCACGGCATTTTCGCTCTCACTTTCATTACAGGACCTGCACGGGGGGTGGTAAAAGATGCTCTCAACGGAAGAGAAATGGTGAACTGCTTTATCCCCACGACTCCAAATCCAACATCTGGCTTTTACCTTTTAGTTCCGGAAGACGAACTGATCGCCGTTGAAATATCTGTCGAAGATGCCTTCAAGCTCGTAATGTCTGCTGGTCTCGTTTTTCCTGGCGACAAG
>CAYOGP010000275.1:0-3035 GCA_964403555.1 uncultured Spirochaetales bacterium
TAGGATGCGACGAAATTTGCATGCAGTGGAAGACGATGACAATCCCTGGCGACGCTAAATGTCCGATGGTAACGATTCGAAGAAACCTAGCACCAATTTAGATCGAGCCGCCCAGCTGTTAAATGAGGCCGAGTTCTCGATAGCACTCACAGGCGCAGGTGTCTCTGTTGAAAGTGGGATACCGCCCTTTAGAGGTCCCGGCGGCCTCTGGACAAAATATGGAGAGCCCCCACTCGATGGATATGAGCGATTCATTAGTGACCCGGAACGTGCTTGGGAGGAACTGCTCAAACCGACAGAAGACTGGCTAGTCGGACTCAGACAAACTCTTGGAAGAGCAAAACCTAATGTTGCCCACTTCTCTCTCGCAAAACTTGAGAACCTAGGGGCTATCGGAGCTCTAATAACTCAAAACGTGGATGACTTACATCGACAGGCTGGCCAAAAAGAACTTTATGAAATACACGGAAACTTTAAACTCCTGAGATGTGTTGGTTGTAGTAAGCGCTTTTCGTTTGAGAAATTTCCGATCGATGTCAAGAGTCTTCCTCCGAAATGCCCACATTGTAAAGCACTGATCAAAGATGACACCGTACACTTCGGGGAACCCATTCCCTCTGAAGTGCTGGCCTCCTGCGAGCGAGTATCTGAAAGAGCCGATTGCATCTTAGTAGTTGGTACATCCGCAACTGTTTATCCTGCGGCTGGCTTCGCAGTTGAAATAGCGCAACGTGGTGGAACATTAATAGAAATCAATCCAGAGCCTACCGAGCTTACGAAACTTGCAACAATTTTCTTGGGTGGTATCGCCAGCACAATCTTGAACGATCTATCCGAGAAGATCCTAAGACTGCATCAATTCAAATAGGTGCTTATTTGACGAAGTACACAAACGACAACGTAAGTAAAGACGGACACAACACCGCAGGTATCGATGTTGGTTCAACTTTGACCAAAATCGCGACAACTGATGAATCTGGGAAGTCAACCTATCAATATATCTATTCAAATTCTCTCGAAAACTTGGATAAAATTTTAGAAAACATACCTCCTGATCGAATCGGCTTAACTGGTGCCGGTGCGCATCACTTAGAAGGCATATTTCCAGGTTCATCGTATGCAGATGAGTTTAAGGCGTGGAGCCGAGGATATCGGGAAATTACAGCTTCCTCAACGAATGCGTTTCCATTTCCATTGCTTCTGGCTGTGGTAGGAACTGGTACTTCATTTATCCATCTCGAATCTCACGCTTTTGGTAGAGCTGGAGGAACTGCACTCGGTGGCGGAACTCTAATGGGATTAGGAAAAGCGCTCACTGGCGTCGGCGAATTTAATAGCCTCGCTACTCTTGCCTCGAAAGGGTCTAGGGAGAACGTCGACCTACAAATTCGAGACATTTACGGCGACCGCGGCATAGCAGAAGTTGGCCTGCCAAAAAGTGTCACCGCCTCTAATCTTGCCAAACTGGGCTCGCAGAAATCCGTAAAAAACGAGGATTGCGCAAGAGGCCTCATGGGGCTGATAGGCGAAAATATCGCTCTTATCGGTTGCCACCTTGCTCACTCCGAGGGCTTAGAGAGAATTCTTTATGCCGGCTCAACTCTAAACAACAACACTTCCTTAATTGAGGTGCTTCTGAGAGTAAGTGAAGCCACGGGGATCAGAGCTAAAATTCTCGAAGGGGGTGAGTATTCGGGTGCCATAGGAGCACGACTTCTTGCACTTGAAAAACTGTTTTCTCCCCCTACGGGTTAATAATCGACTCGACAGTCTCAATAGCTTTAGCAATTCTCGGCCCATACCACGAAATCAACGTTCCATCGATGCAGTGAATTCTTTTATTCGAGGCGGGGAGCTTCAAGTTACTCAGCTCTACAACGTCTTTCGGGCCAAATGAATAGGGCTCGTCCGGGAGTAAAATAACGTCGGGCTGAGATGAAATTATTTGCTCGGATGTCACTACGGGATATCGGCGCCCCTCAAAATCCGAAAATACATTAATTCCTCCACACAGTTCTATAAGATCTTGGGCATACGTGTCATGACCAACACTCATCCATGGATCCTTCCAGATTGGACAAAAAACACGAGGAGATGACTTCTTATCAGCCGAATCCTTACGACGCCTGATGGCGCCGGTAATCGCCCGAGTCACCGGCGTCACTATCGCCTCGATATTTTTGGCACTAGCCCCCAACTCAGAAAGCTGTCGAAGAACTTCGCCACCTTCTTCCACTGTTCTCGGATAAGTAACCCATACCTTACAACCCGACTTTCTAAGTTTCGCAATATCACTTTTTCTATTTTCTTCTTGATTTGCGATTATCAAATCAGGCGAGAGCTCTAAAATACGAGAGACGTCTGGGGTTTTCGTGCCCCCCAGCTTGGGCAAATCCTCTAACAATTCTTCTGGGTGAATGCACCAGTCAGTAATTCCGACAACACGATCACCCAATCCTAAACTAAAAAGGGCTTCGGTTAGGCTTGGTACTAGCGAGACAATGCGCCGGTAATTGCCTGAGGGTGTCTTTTCCATGCTTTTATTCCTTAATCAAATAAACTAATAGCCACTAAATTATCTACACCGTAACTATGAGACAGGTCGAAAAGGTTACTCAATCTGAAATATAGATCCGTTATGGAAATAAAAAGACAGCGAATATTAAGGACTATTTATGAAATATCGCGCTAAGTCGTCTTAAGAAGCCATGTCGAACTTAACCCCGGGTAGCATTGCCAAGCGCGCGTCTTCTAGCCTCAGTTGATTAACCCTTTGGTATTTACAATGACTGCAAAAAAGCAATTCGTAGGCACCAGCCAGCTCGTCGAAGATTTCATCGCTTGATAGTCTGCTGGAACCACAGACGTTACATTCTCCGTTGTTGGCACATTTCGAAAAGATATCCGTAATGTTCTTTGGATAGAAATGGGTTGAATTCATTGAAACCTCCTGTTTCAACCCATAAAAGCATCCGACCGTGTCGATAGCGGTCACATGTCGTCTCCATGTTCAAAAAATTCTGGCGGATACCACT
>CAYOGP010000276.1:0-3032 GCA_964403555.1 uncultured Spirochaetales bacterium
TGTCAAGCAGAAGAGAATCTATTCCGTACTCAACTGCTTCTTCGGCGTCCTCGAGGCTTTCTACTTCTACTTGTAACCAAAGGTGTTCGGCCGCCGCGTCCTTGACCGCTTGAATTGCGGTTCCGATACCCCCCGCTGCCGCAATGTGGTTGTCTTTGATTAAAATCGCATCATAAAGTCCTGACCTATGGTTTCTTCCTCCTCCTACGCGAACTGCGTACTTGTCAAGGACTCTCCAACCGGGGATGGTCTTTCTGGTGTCCACTATGGTGACTCCGGTCTCTGATACAGCAGAAACGTAACGTTTGGTCTCCGTTGCAATCCCCGACATCCTTTGAATAAAATTTAATGCAGTGCGCTCTGCAGCAAGGATAGCGATCGCGGTGCCTTCTATAGTCGCGACTACACTACCAGCAGAAGCGCTGCTCCCATCCTTTAAGTGACTTTTAAAGTGGACCATCTCATCTAGTTGCCTAAATGTGGCTTCAGCGAGTTCTAAGCCGCAAACGACTAGACTCTCTCTAGCTTCAAAGCGGCTGGAAATTTTCAAAAAGGGATCAAGTACTGCTTGGCTCGTCGTGTCGCCTGTTCCGAGGTCTTCGGTCAGGGCACGATCCAGTAACGCAGCCCATGTGCTGCTGGGGGGGGTGGTTATGTTGTTGGGCACGGTTCAATTCTACACCAGAGCGAGGAGCTTGGTTCTGATTTCGGAGGTCCTCAAAGAACCGTGGTAGTTTTTTAGGCCTGGAGGTGTATTTGTCTTTTTCTGAATCTTAAAATTCGTTGCTGTTTCGCTAGTCTGCTTGCCTGCAGTTGGATAAGACTCTTCATTAGAGATTCTCTTTTGGTTGAGCGATAAGTCAAATAAGATGGAAATGTCGACTAGTTTCGTTGGGGAGTGTTTTATGCGAGTTGAGGACCTCGAGCGGGATATGACGAGTGTTGTTCCAACTTCTCAATCTCGGGATTCCGATTTTCTTTTTCGAAATATGACTCAGTCATGTTTGGCAGCGTGTGGTGACCCCCGTTCAAAGAGGATTCTTGATGTGGGAAGCGGGTTTGGTCAAGATGCTTTTGCCCTTGCAAGTAAAGGAGCTTCCAGTGTTGGCACAGATCCCTCGCTACGAATGACGAATTGGGCTCGCGAAACTTATGGTAGCCAGGTGAGCTGGGTCCAAGCCTGGGGCGAAGCTCTGCCGTTTGCTGATCGGACATTTGATGCGGTCCTTTGTAAAGGGTCTTTAGATCATTTTAAAAATCCTGATGCTGCTATTTTTGAATTTGCCCGAGTCGTCAAATGCGAAGGGAGGGTCGTGGTGGCTGTTGCTAACTTCGAGTCATTGTCCTGTCGGATCGCAAGAATAGTCGACTTGGTTTTTCCTAGAGGCCGTTATGGGATTCGAAGACCGTTCGAGGTTCCTTCCGACCATTTTACTCGGTATGACCCCGAGTTGCTTCTGGGGCAGCTTTCTCCCCAGCTTTCAATAGAAGATATCAGAGGCGTTTCTCTTGGATGGGGGCTCGAGTTCTATTCGAGATGGCTTGCTCAGAAAAGCGCTAGAACCTCAAGAATTGTATTGGACCTTGCGGATAGGTTAGCTCGTCGGTTGCCTCAGTTGGCTGATGTCTTGGTTGTAACAGGAAAACCTCGGCGTTCTTCTATAACTTGACGGTAAATGTTTACCGTCTTTTCTGCGATTGCAGTCCAGGAGAAACGACTCTTCGCAGATGCGATACCTGCGTGCCCAAAGGCCGCTCGTTTGGCGGAATCGCCTTCTATTAAATCGCGAAGGGCGTCGGCAAGGACCTCGGGTTTACCGCTCGGCACGATACTTGCGGCTACCTCACCGGCGATCTCCGGCAGCGCTCCCCCTGATGTGATCACGACTGGAGTTCCACATGCCATCGCTTCGACTGCGGGAAGGCCAAAACCTTCGTAGTGGGAGGGGACTGCGACTACAGTCGCTCGTTGATACGCAGTTACCAGCTCCCTAGTAGAGAGATTGCCTCGGATCTCAAGTCGATCTAGACAGCCAGCGTTCTTTGCCCAGAGGCGGGCAGGATTACTTTCGTCGGGACTATCAATTAAAAGTAGTTGAAATGACTTAGGTAGGAAGCGCATTGCGCGTATTAAGTCAGCAACGCCCTTGTTAGGATCTCGGGCTCTTGCGACGCATAGGATCTGATTGCTGTGACGACGCTCGGTTCCTGGAGTAAAGGTTTTAGTGTCAACCCCATTCGATACGTTACTCACCTGAGTTGCTTTGACTCCAAAATCGGTTGCCAATGCCTTTTTTCCTGAGGTAGAGGAGGTAAGGATGTGATCGAGTCGCCTTGCAACAAAGGCTTGCATGCCAACGGGGAAAAATTTCACCGTTCCAATTAGATCGCGCAGAGTTCGGTCCGTTTGAAAGGCCGCCCTGCGGTCGATGCTTAGGGGGTGGTGAATTGTGCTCACGACGGGCAGTCCTAACCGACGAATTCCGAGGAGTCCCCAACCAAGGGACTGGACGTCGTGAACGATGTCAAAGTCGGCGCAACGGGCTGAGATTTGCTTAAAGGCGCTCAAGGAGAAAAGGGCGGGTTCTGGCAAAAAACCGAGCCTACTGCTTGCGAGCTCATAAAAGCTCAGTGGTGTAAAACTTTCATAGGGGTTTTGAGGTAAGAAATTGAGCGGATTGCCAACAAACCATTTTGACCAAAATTCGTGTCCGATCACGCGATTAACTTCGACTTGAGCAGGCAGGGTGTGGGGATAGGGAGGGCCTGGCCACACCTCTACGGTATGCCCTAGTTGGTTTAACGCGCGGGAGAGGTTCCAGAGGTAGACACCCTGTCCCCCACAAAGCATGTTTCCGCGATAGCAAAGGATTGCGACGCGAATTGAATCTCTCATGTGGAATCTCTGCGACGCCCGTAAAGTACTAGGCTTTTTGGGAAAATAAAATTAAACAACTTTTCAATTCGTTGCGCTGATAGCGATCTTGTGGCTTCGAGTAGTAGCTTTCGAAAGAGTATTACCCACTTATTTT
>CAYOGP010000277.1:0-3030 GCA_964403555.1 uncultured Spirochaetales bacterium
TGTTTGCGGCCTTGCCAGTTACGGCTGTAGTCTTCGGAATCGTTCTAATAATGATACTCTTGACGGAGTTCACGAGTAATACGGCGACTACCGCTACGTTCTTGCCAATAGCGGGATCCATCGCCGTTTCTATGGGAGAGAATCCTCTTTTGTTGATATTCCCTACGGTTTTAGCGGCCAGTTGCGCGTTTATGATGCCTGTGGCTACTCCTCCCAACGCGGTGGTGTTCGGTAGCGGACAGCTCAAAATTGGCCAATTCATTAAGGCCGGTATATACGGCAATATTCTTGGTTTGATCATTACGATGCTGATCGGATTTACGATGGTGCGTTGGGTTTTCGGTATCGAACTCGGGGTTCTTCCAGATTGGGCGATTAAATAGAAAGCTTTAAATTACACTGTACTAAGGCCGGCCAATGGCTCTTTAAACTAACCAGATGGGTTAAATAATGTTTTTAATCTTTCAAATATTACATCATTCGGTGCAAACTTAAAAAATGCGGAAAACGGCCTTTCTCGTTGCAGTACTCCTCCTAGGACTATCTGGTATCAGCTGGAGTGAAGATTATGACTCTGCGCTACAGGCTTATAAAGAGGGTGACTATGTAATGGCTCTAGCGGCGTATGAAGCTTTAGCCGCTAATGGGGACGCAAATGCCCAGAACGATCTGGGGGTCATGTATTCATTGGGAGAAGGTGTTCCACGAAATGCTCTCAAGGCGATGAAGTGGTATCGGTTGGCTGCAGAACAAGGACATGCAGAAGCCCAAGTTAGTCTCGGTTGGATGTTTGTTTACGGATACGGAGAAAGTCCGTGCTCGGAAGGTGTAAATCCTCTTGCTCTTACTGCTGATCAAGGGGGTGCGTTGTCTCCGGCAGCAGCAAGAGGGATTTCGCGTTCGAGGGCAGCGATGCAAGAAATGTCGTCGATTGAAAATCGTGTTGAAGAAAAAGGAGAGCCTCAAGGCTGTGTACCGCAAAATTACGAACTTGCCTTTATGTGGCTAGATATTGCAGCCGAAGGCGGTGTAGAAAATGCCGTTTCTGGAAGAGATATTGTCATCAGGAAGATGACTCCGGAAGAGATTGCTTCTGGGCGGAAACTCTCTAAGATTTGCAGAGAGAAGGAATACAAGGGTTGTTATTGATTTGTTTGGCTTGTGTTTAGGTTTCTTACTCTTGCTAGGGTATTACCTCTTCCAGGCAAGATCTGAAAAACTCTCAGGCTCTCTTTTAACGTAAACGAGACTCTGATGAAATAAGAAGGTGAGGAATTATTCATGTTGCCCGTTAGTTATTTTCCCTGCACTCAGGATCCCCCGAGTGGTGACAATGTTGATCGATTACTTCGTGAGATTTTCGAACAAGCCGAATTGTGCGAGGAGGTTGGTTTCGACGGATTTTTCTTTACGGAACATCATCAGCAAGAGGATGGTTATTTGCCGAACCCTGTTCTTTTAGCCGGCTTGGTTGGGGCAAGGACACAGAAGATTAAGGTCGGAACCTGTGTTCTCTTGCAACCCCTTTATCATCCAGTTCGACTTGCGGAGGATATTGCAGTCATTGATCAGGCGACCGGCGGCCGCATGGTTGTAGGAACGGGGATTGGTTACCAAGGTCCTGATTTTGATTGTGTCGGAGTTTCGCCTAAGGAACGCGCTCGTCGTACTGAAGAAGGTGTCGAGATTATGCGCCAGGCGTGGGGTGGTGAACCTTTTAGTTATCCCAGTCGGTATCACACGATCGAAAATGTTCGCGTGACTCCAAGGCCAAAACAGGCCGGAGGACCTCCGATCTGGTTGGCCGCCTGGAGTCCGCCCGGAATTGCACGGGCAGCGAAGATGGCGGATGGTTGGATAGCGGATCCTGTTCAAGCTCTTTCTGTGATAAAGGAAGAGGCGGATGAGTATCGTCGGTTAGCAAAAGAAGCCGGACGGAAGCCGTACATCTGCCTCATGAGAGACTGCATTATTGGTGAATCAAGAGCTGATGCACAGGCGAAAAGCAATCCGACGATGTTGACTCATCATTATTATTTCGAAGGCGGTGCCTACGTGATGGATGAGCATCTTAAAGATGTCAAAACAACAGAAGATCTAACATTTGACGTTGCGGCAAAGGAGAGGTTGATTGCTGGATCTCCGGAAGAGTGTCTGGATCAGTTGCAAATGTGGAGGGAAGCCATTCAGCCAGATAGTCTGATGATCAGAATGCGACAGCCGGGCGGGCCTCCTCAAGAGAAAGCTCTGGCAGATATTCGTTACTTCGGAGAAAAAGTGATTCCGAACCTTTAGAAACAGTTTCTGCTCCATGGTTCGGGTGACGAAATATTTTCTTCGCTTATGAAGAAGGCGAAGCCTTTTCTCGTAGAAGCTCCAGTATATAGCTCGGGGTTAAAGGGCTCTTTCCGATCTGGACTCCGAAGGGTTCTAGGGCGTCAGCTACAGCATTTATCACGGCAGCTGGGGAAGCAATTGTTCCGGCTTCGCCCATCCCTTTCACGCCTTCAGCGGTCACAGGAGAGGGCGTTTCGATATGGACGATTTCCAAGTCAGGTATCTCTGTTGCGGTTGGGTATAGGTAGTCCATGAGACTTCCGGCCTGGAACTGTCCGTCCTCATCGTAAGCTGCATCTTCAAGTAGCGCCGCTCCAATTCCCTGGACGATCGCGCCCGAAATTTGCCCCTCGACTATCGTGGGGTTAAGCATGAGGCCACAATCTTCGACTGCTGCGACTCGAAGTAATTTTATGTTTCCGGTGGCCGTATCAACTTCTACGATTACGCCACAGCAACCATTGCTGTAAGTCTCGGGAGGATCGTAAGAACGGGTAGAGGCAAGAGAATATTCCTCGATCGACTCTGGTCGAGCTCGTCCACCAAAGTAACTAAAACCTGCTAATTCGGATATCGGCATTGATTTGACGGGAGCTCCTTTTAGGCGGGCTTCTCCGTCATAAAGTTCGATGTCGTCCGGACTAGCTTCAAGGAGTTGTCCTGCCATTGCGAGTAATTTTTCTTTTATGTCCT
>CAYOGP010000278.1:0-3029 GCA_964403555.1 uncultured Spirochaetales bacterium
AAATTTGATTCCGAGGCGGGGTCGAGGTTCTCAAAGGGCCTTGAAGACTATCATCAGGTCTACACACGATCGGCCCACCCTGCTTGGGTCTTGCGTCAGGCTAATATCGCAATAGATAAAAATCTTGCAGTGGGGCCATGGATTCACGTCTCGAGCGACGTACAACTCCTTGGTCAAATCTCCTCAGGAGAAACCTTCCAGGTGAGAACACGTGCGACAAAACTGTACGAGAAGAACGGTCACGACTACGGAGATTTTGACGTCGCGATCGTGACTGAGCGAACAGTCATGCGAATCCGTCACCAGGCGATCTACAGGATGAAAATTTGAACCCCGTGGGGGTAAGAACATCCGAACTGGCTCAAAAGTCGTACAATCTAGACAGGCATGGGTACTTCTGAACTTTATCCGAGCAAATTTGACCGAGCCTCAGATGGCGATCGAACGCATATGGCCTTGATGGCCCAAGGTGACGCTTCCGCTATCGAAAAATTATACGAACATCACAGTGCTGCCGTTTTCGGCCTTTGTATCAGAATTATTGGGGATCGAAGCGAAGCCGAAGAAATACTTGAAGAAGTTTTTTGGCAGCTTTGGCAGCATCGCAAAAAATACGACCCCAATAGGGCCACTCCTCTCGCGTACCTTATGACCCTCGCCCGAAGCCGGTCTATCGATCGACTTCGTTTCAAAAGGCTGAGATCACCCGTCTGGAGGGACTCCTCCGAAGGACCCGAGTTAGAGCAAGTGAGTTTAGAAAAGCCTGGTCCCCTTGAAGACATTCTTTTGCAAGAGCGTCGTAAAAAAGTTACTGAGTGTCTTGCTCACCTGCCCGATCCTCACCGAAAGGCAATTACCCTTTCCTTTTTCGGCGGGCTGACACACCAAGAAATTGCTGAGAGATTAGGGGAACCACTCGGCACGATAAAAACTCGAATTCGAAAGTCACTCTTAGTCCTTCGGGAAGTCTTAGAGAAAAACCGAGAGCTTATACGGGGGGAAAGCTAGCCGTGGAGGACCAGAAAAGCTGTCTTAGTTGCTCGAAAGAAGAGATCTTTCTTTGGCTGTCTGGTGGACTTGATGATTCGGGAAGCCAAGCTATCGCGGAACACCTTTCAGCGTGTGTTTACTGCAGGCAACGAATTCTCTTCGAAGCCGAACTCGTTTGCGACCTCGCACAATTGGCCAAACCGGTGAACCCACCTGGAGGGGTCAAGGGACGCCTCCTGGCGAGAATCGTCGGATCTCAACACCAACCCAGTGGGGAACGAGTCTGGCGGACAATGTTTAGAAGAAAACGTCAGAAATCTTTAAGCTTTCTGAGCGCAGGCCTAGCATTGGCCTTTGGGCTTGGCTTTTTAGCCTCTGCTTCTCTTGGACCTTCATGGAACAAAACTCGTTCCGATTCTGAAAACACAACTCTGGAACTTGCTCTCCGTGGTGCAAGAATCCAGGCTCTCGAAGCAGAAAATCAACTTTTGTCTTCTTGGGCATCCGAAACGGAAGAAAGCCTCCTAAACGCATCCTGGCCAGTCATCAACCACGATGGAAGCTCAATTGGATCTATAGTTTGCCAAGCCGAGGGACTTAATTGCTTCTTGGAAGCTACCGGTCTCCAACGCCTGGGACCGGCAAGAGTTTATTCGCTTTGGCTAGAAAACAATGAGGGGCGTCTGGTCCACTTAGGCATTTTTGATGCTGATACCTCTGGAGACGCGGCCTTTTTCACCTATGCAGACAGAGAATTAGAAAACGCTAGAAATCTAGTTGTTACGATCGAGCCTTGGGACATGGGGCGAAGCAGACCCCAAGGGCCAATTGTCTTTCGCAGCGACCCAAGATTCTAATCTGACACGATAAGCAATTGACCAAGTTTCTCTTCTACTCGTTGAAACGTGGACCCTGAGGCGGAAAGATAAGGCCACACCGGCACTATAGTTGCGAAGCCGGCCCTGTAGGCCTTAGTGTCGGTTCCTGCCGGGTCTTTTTGGTCCTTGCTCACAGACGAAATCTTTGGAAAAAACACCCCGTCACCGCCTTTTTCGTAGGTAATCAAAATTGTACCAGTAGAGCCCTGACGGCAAAAACGGATCCCTGCAACTTCCTCTTCTAATGGATAGTTCGCGTTTAGGGCCAAACCTGAGGGCAAAAGCGAACCATCTTCAGGAGTGGCCTTTTGGAGGGTGGAAATAATTTGTATCAAAAACTCAGCAGCCTTCCTTAGCTGAGCCCTGCCTGCTTCCGAACCTGCATCCCGATCTGGCAAATCCGTACTTATCGCTATCGATGGAAGCTTAAGTCCCATTGGACTGGCTCCCATAAGCGCTGCACCAACAGTACCGGAAACAGGGGTGACATAACCAACGTTCGCACCGTGATTGATGCCGGAAATCAAGATATCAAATTTTTTGTCGGGCTTAATATTCCTGGATAACAAAACGGCGGTTGCGGGTGTAGAGGAAACCGCAAAGCCGATAGAACGTTGCTCAACCGATACGGGACCTACAGTCAATGACAGACCGCTACCACTTCGATTAGAGTCAGGCGCCACAACTAAAACCTCATGCCCCTTCGCCAACAGAGCCTGACGAAGGATCGAAATACCCTGAGCCTCAATGCCATCGTCATTCGTAAGCAAGATATCTAGAGATCGCGAAGGTTCTGAAGCAAACACGAGAAATACACCCAAAAAGGTCATCTGTCCGATGCGGCTTAGGACGTGTGGTCTAGTCATATGACTTTCTTATCAACTTCAGCAACAAAAAACCATTAGGACTGGCAAAACTCCCTACAATGGGATTCTATCAAGGTTCCCCGAAAACCCTGCAATGAGGTAACTATGTCGCTGGCGGAATCGATCTCCCAGCTCAAAACTTCGTCCGGCCCCGAACAGGAGATGGCCAGACAACAATTTGCGCAGTTCATTCAAAAAAAAGGACTGAAGCAAACCCAGCAACGAGCTCTTGTACTGGAGGTCTTTCTGGGAATCTCTGGTCACCTGACAGTTCAGGAATTAGCCGACCTAGTGA
>CAYOGP010000279.1:0-3029 GCA_964403555.1 uncultured Spirochaetales bacterium
AAGTGGATGGGAGCGGAGATGACTCTCCGAGAGGGTTTGAGGGGAATGGTCGATTTGATGAAGGTGAACCGCTTCTGGATAAAGGCAGTAGGCTCGTCCTGAATCCAAGGCTTGCGTATCCGCTACGAATTGCCGATAAGATTGAAATACTTCCCGAGATCGGATACCACGGTACTTTTTATCAAACAGAAGAGCAGGGGAGTGAGATTCGTCAGCTTTTAACGGCTCAGTTGGATGTTCGAACACGACTGCGTGGCTCATTCAACATTCCAATCGTGAATAAAGAAGTGTTACACGTATTAGAGCCTCGTATCGCGTATACAGCGATAAGTTCTGACTCGCAGAGTGATAACCCGTTGCTGGTCCCTCAGGGTTCAGTCTTGCAAGATAGAATCAGACAACTGGAGTTAAGTAATATCACCCGTGACCCATCAGATCGTATCGACAGTTTGAATGCGATTACGATTGGGATCTCTAATAGGTTTTATGGAAAGGCTGACAGCTGGTTCGGGGAGGAACGAAAAGCAGATGGGGATAACTTTTATGTTGCTGAGCGCCTTGTTGGCGAACTTTCTCTAGGAACGCAATACAATTTTTCAAACGATAAATTTAACAATTTGATTCTTGATGGAACCATGTATCCCGGTGAAGGGTGGCGTTCGCGTTTTAATTTTGGATACGATCTCGATAACCAGCGTGTAGGAGAGGGCATGCTCGAGTTCGGGTGGAATCATGAGAGGGGTCACAGGTTAGGTTTTATGTATAGATATCTCAGAGATATTCCGCCCTTCTTTGAGGCTTTTCGCTTTGACGACGATCGCTTTGAGGAATTTGAGATCAATTTTAAAAGAGTAAACCAGATTGGGGTTTCAACGAGGGTCGCACTCTCTCCCAACTGGGCACTTGAATACGGAACGGGTTATTCCCTAGAGGAGTCGATAAATTTGAGCAACGAAGGGGCACTTGAATATATCTCGAAGTGTCGCTGCTGGGCTATACGGCTGGAAGTGGAAGATGACCGTATTGATGTCCTTGAGATTGAGCTTCGATATCAATTGATTGGATTAGGGGATGATACGGATAGGCCGTTCAAGCGCACTGGTAGTAGAGGGCGAAGGGCTAGTACTCGCCTTTTAGATCCCAGCAGGTAGGAGAGCGCGATTTTGCTTGACCACCCGCAAAGGTTTGCTACCAAACGAGATTAAACCGACTTTTTCTATTTATCTTGAAAATGTGGAGAGCCAATGCTCCGCCCGAACCAAGAAGAGTTTATTGAGCTTTCTCGCAAGGGAAATTTAATACCAGTTGTCAGGGAAATCTTGGCTGACATGGAAACACCGGTTTCTCTTTTTCAGAAGCTGGATGATGGGGAGACCTCTTTTCTCTTTGAATCGGTGGAAGGAGGTGAGAAATGGGCACGTTGGAGTTTTATAGGAGTAGGTGCGAGGGCGAAGTTTTGCGCCAAAAACGGTACGATCAAATGGTCGAAGGGTACGACTCAAGTCGAAGAACCTTTTAACGGTGATCCATTAAAATATTTACGAGATCGGCTGGCAGAATTTAAGGCAGTAGCAATTTCTGGTGAGGCTCTACCGAGGTTCTCTGGGGGCGCAGTTGGTGCGATCTCTTGGGACTGGATTCGATTTGTAGAAGATATCTCTAATGCTAATGTCGATGAGTTGAACTTTCCCGATGCAGTTTTTGTTATCCCCGAAACAGTAGTAGTTTATGACAATGTCAAACACAGAGCCTTGTTGATTCGTGAAGTCGAGATTGCGGCTGAAGATGATGATCCCGCTAAGAAGTACGATGAGGCGGTTGAAGCTCTCGAAGAGCTTGTTATCAAGACGCGTGCGAGTAGCTCCGTTTCGACTAGCGAAGAGGTTCCAGGTTTAGGGGCATTGGTTGCCAGCGAAGATGAGGCTTCCTATGGACTGATGGTTGAGAAAGCTAAGTCGTATATTGCGGCAGGAGATATTTTTCAAGCGGTTCTTTCTCAACGGTTCCAAACTCCCTTGGAGGTTGATCCACTTTTGATTTACCGGCATCTTAGGAGAGTCAATCCGAGTCCTTATTTGTTTTTTTTGCGATGTGACGGATCGATTTTAATTGGCTCGTCGCCTGAAATACTAGTTCGTGTAGAGGATGGTCGGATTGATCTTCGGCCGATTGCGGGTACGAGGCCGCGTGGTGAGTCAGTCGAACTGGATCTTGCACTTGAGAAAGAACTACTGAAAGATCCTAAAGAACGCGCAGAACATCTCATGCTGGTCGACTTAGGGCGTAATGATCTAGGTCGTGTGGCTGAGGTTGGAAGTGTTGAAGTGACAGACTATGCGATTATTGAGAGGTACTCCCATGTTATGCATATCGTCTCCAACATTAAAGCAAAAATACGAGAAGGCCTAGACTGGCTAGACGTCTTAAGGGCCTCATTCCCTGCAGGCACACTCTCAGGTGCGCCCAAAATACGCGCGATGGAGATCATTGATGAATTGGAGCATCTTCGGAGAGGTCCATATGGAGGTTGCGTGGGATATGTGGACTCGTCAGGGAATATGGATATGGCCATAACCATCCGTACGGTTTTGGTGAAAGATGAGACTGTTTATTTGCAAGCCGGAGGTGGAGTGGTAGCGGACTCGAAGCCAAAAGACGAATACGACGAGTCGCGTAATAAAGCCAAGGCATTGATTTACGCTCTTGATCTAGCGAGGAAGGAAGTCAGGTGATCCGGATTCTCGTGATCGATAACTACGATTCCTTCACGTATAATCTAGTTCAATACTTTCTGGAACTTGGTACTGAAGTAGAGGTCGTTCGGAATGATGCGGAACCACTGGACAGAATTGTTCAACGTTCGATTGAAGGAGTCGTTGTTTCGCCTGGGCCTGGGAGACCAGAAGATTCGGGCGTTTCACTCGAATCGGTGAAAGCTTTTGGGGAACGTAGAATCCCGCTCCTTGGAGTATGTCTCGGTCACCAATGTATCGGTCAAGCGTTCGGTTGTGAAATCACCGGAGCAAAAC
>CAYOGP010000280.1:0-3016 GCA_964403555.1 uncultured Spirochaetales bacterium
CATCAAGCCGTAAGTAAGGTCCGCTCTAAGGGCCTCTCCCTGAATTCTTTGATTTACTTCATCCATGGACTTAGCCATGCAAAACGACGTGCTTACGGGTTTTTCATCTCTTGGGGAAGGGTAGGTCAGAGTTTCAGCGTATTCGGGGTCGTGTTGATAATCATAGACCCGGGCCAGTTCGTGCGCGCTTCTCGCAAAGCCAGGGTAGTCCGTAACATCGCTGACTAAATCTCCGTTAACAAAAAACTTTCTCTCGTCACGAAGTCCTTCGAGATACTGACTGCCTGTTCGAACACCCATTCCGACCTCCTGTTCCAGCCTAATGGTTGCATATTCAAGAAATCTATGTGGGCTTTATCTCAACCTAATAGTAAAATGAATCTATCAAAGGAGATTTTTAATGACACAAGATGCTGCCCCTACGCAACTAGGGTACTTAGGAATGGGCGTTTCTGACATCACGGCCTGGGAAAAGTTCGGAACGGAAGTTTTAGGCCTTGAATCACGCGGACGTGATGACGATGGGTCTCTACTCTTACGAATGGATGATTACCATCACAGATTCATTTTTACTGAAGATTCTGCATTGGACGACCTTAATCTCCTCGGTTGGGAAGTGAAAGACGAGGCAACCTTAAACGCTCTCGCTGGAAATCTGCAAAAAGAAGGGATCGAAGTCCACGAAGGGGATGAAGATGCAAAGAATCGCCGAAGAGTTGTGCATCTTATCGAATTCACCGATCCGAATGGAATACCGAGCGAACTTTACTGTGGTCCGCTTTTGTCGCGGGATAGACCGTTTCAATCACTCAGACCGATTGGCAACTTTGTTGCGGGAGAGCAGGGTTTTGGGCATCTGACTATGAGTGTTAACAGTCTTGAGGAAAGCCTACATTTTTATCGAGATGTTTTGGGTCTAAGGCTCAGCGACTGGGTTAGGCCGCAGCCTGATAGGGGAGTGCAATCAGATTTGAATTTAGCATTTCTCCATTGCAATCAAAGACATCACTCACTGGCTTTCTGGGAAGTCGAAATGCCGAAACGAATGCATCATTTTATGGTCCAAGTTCAACGTCTGGATGACGTCGGTTCGACTTATGATCTCTGTCATGATCGTGACATTTCAATCGATTTAACTTTAGGAAGACACACGAATGACGGAATGCTTTCGTTCTATATGAAAACACCATCTGGCTTTGATGTTGAGTATGGATGGGGAGCACTTGAAGTTGACGAAGAGAAGTGGACAGTTCAGCTACATACAACGGGGAGTAGTTGGGGGCATCGTCATGTCTAACTACTCTGGAGGGCTTTAGTCCTCAGAAGACGAACACTGTGTTAAATCGTTTTCAGTTTTAGTCTCGTAATTCATATGCTAGTCGAGTTAGAAGATGTACAGCTAGCGGTGAGAGTCATTTTAGCCGGAGAAGATTTATGAGAGCTGGTATAGTAACCGGAAAGACGCAATTTGAATTGATAGAAGTTCCTGATCCAAATCCACGATTTGGCCAAGTGGTAGTAGCGATTTCGAGATGCGGTATTTGTGGTAGTGATGTGCACGCATATCAAGAGGGTTGGCCTTATGCACCCGGTCTTTGCGGGCATGAATGGGCTGGGACGGTAGTCGAACTCGGTCAGGGCGTCGAATCGGTAAAAGAGGGAGCACGCGTGGTAGGTGGGCAGGCACCTGGCTGTGGCTCGTGTCTCGAATGTAGGTCCGATCTCCCTCAGTTTTGTCGTATTTCAGCTTCAGAGTACTCGGGACGAAATGGCCCTAGTTCTGGAGGGTTCGCTAGGTTTCTAACACTTTCTGCCAATAGACTGGTGACCCTTCCGGATGAGATAGAGGATGAACGGGCTGCACTTGTGGAGCCCGCTGCGGTTTCTCTTCATGCTGTACGTCGTTCTCGCCTAGTAGTAGGGGATGTTGTTTGCGTTGTGGGCTGCGGTCCGATTGGCCTGATGGCGATCCAATGCGCTCGTCTTGCGGGGGCGGGAAAGGTAATCGCCGTAGAGCCAGATGAAGCTAGACGAGCGCTAGCAGTCGAGCTGGGGGCTGATATTGGCTCTGCTCCGGGGAAAGAGCTACGCGAAATAGTTAATGAAAGCACTGATGGTCTCCGATGCGATATAGCCTTCGACTGTGCTGGGATCCCAGAGTCGCTCCAACAGGCCGTTGATATGGTGAGGTTTGGTGGGTCAGTTTGCATGGTAGGGGTATCCGGTGGAAGCGCTTCAATTCAACCGATGCGTTGGATGATGAAAGAGATTTCGGTCGACACCTCAATTTTGTTTTCACTTGACGAGATGTCAATTACCATCGGACTAATCGCGGATGGACGCATTCGCACGGACGGCTTCGTGGCACGTACAATTCGCCTTAATGATTTGCCTGGGATGATTGATTCTTTGGCGAGTCGTCGAGTGGAAGCAATTAAGATCCTGGTAGATCCTTCCGAGGGATAAGCGGACTTAAAGAATAATACCTTTACGGTTTAGCTGTTCTACCACTTCAGTCGTGAAGCCAAGTTCTTTAAGAAGCTCATGGTTGTGTTTCCCTAAGGCTGGAGCTCCCGATCGAACCTTGGTAGGAGTCTTTGAAAATTTTGCAGGAGGCCCAGGAACAGGTATGGAGTTGTTTTCCGTTTGGATGGTTTGTAACATTCTCCGTTCTTGAACAATATTACTTGAAGCAGCTTCAGCGTACGTTTGCACGGGTGCAGCGGGAAGACCTGCCTCCGCTAGCGTTCTGACGACTGCCTCAACGGTCTGATCTTTCGTCCAGTTGTCCACGAAACTATGTACGGTGTCTCGCTGTTCGATCCTTTTGAGGTTTGTAGCGAACCGTTCATCCGTAGCGAGCTCTGGTTGTCCTATTACCTTTGTGAGAATTTGCCAATGGCTATCGACAATAATTCCGAACATGACAAGTCCGTCTTTGCAAGTAAAAACTTTTGCGGGGGCCGCTACTCTAAATTCGTTTCCAAGCCTCGGGAGTGGATCTCCCATCGCACCA
>CAYOGP010000281.1:0-3005 GCA_964403555.1 uncultured Spirochaetales bacterium
AAGAGATTCTGGTAATAAGTCTAAGGAAGCCAGGCTTTATTTGGCCTACGCGGAACTGCAGGTGAAAAGGGGTGAGGAGAGAAAAGCATATAAATCACTTCGAAGATGTTTGAGGAAGGACTCTAACTTGGCTGTAGCCTGGGAGAGACTTGGTGATTTGGAGGAGAAGCAGGGTAGGCATCGGCGCGCGCAGAAGGCCTGGTTACGAGGGGTCGATTGTAACTCTAGTCAATCGAGATCTATTTATCCCAAGCTCAAGAGAAGCTTTTCATCCCAAGATTCCCTAGAGCATTACGAGGTATTCTTGAAGGAGAGAGTTCAAGTAGATTCACTTGACTTCGACGCGCGTATCGCTCTATGCACCTCTCAGGAGGAGCGAGGAGATCTAGAAAATGCTCTTAAAGGCCTTGAAACCTTGTTGGGGTACCAAAAATTTCACCTAGAGGCCCTAGTTCTAAGAACTCGATGGTTGATTCGTTCGGGAGCCGATGAGGAACTTATTCGGTCCGCATTCGAAGCGACATGTGATGGGATAGGTGACCTAGGAGCCTTTCGGGAATTGAGTTCCTCTCGGTGACTCGAAGTTCGCTCGAGACACCTATGATGCGTCAGTACTTGTCAATTAAGTCTCAGTATCCGGATGCTGTCGTCTTTTATCGAATGGGTGATTTCTATGAAATGTTTTTGGACGATGCAACTCGCTGCGCAGAATTTCTAGATTTGACTCTGACGACTAGAGATAAAGGAAAAAGTGATTCAGTGCCAATGTGCGGTGTACCCGTTCATAGTGCCCAGCAGTATATACAGAAGCTAGCCAAGTCTGGCTTTCGTGTTGCGATTTGTGAGCAGGTCGAAGATGCAAAGGAAGTTGGGAGGAGGCTGGTTAAGCGGGAAGTAGTAGAGGTAATTACGCCGGGATTAGTTGGAGACCCAGAGGGGCTTGAAAGTTCAACTGAATTAGCTTTGACCGCTATTGAATTCGATGATGTTACCAGAAGCTGGGGGCTTTCAACCTTTGATTCTTCAACGGGACTATTTAGATTTACAAGGGCTTTGTCCCAAGACTCCAAGTTTCCTCGGGTGCTGACCGAAGAACTTTCTAGGGTTTCCCCGAGAGAGATTTTGGTTTCTGAATCACTCACTACTGTTCTGGCTCAAGTTCTTAAAAGTAGCTTTCCCGAGGCTGTCGTAACCAGCATTGAGCTACATTATTTTGATCCTAAAGGAGTATTGGATCCTCCTGAAGGATTCTCAGGAGATGTCAAGGATGTAGCTGTTCGTTCGGCCTCAGCAATCCTTAACTACGTAAAGAAAAATCAACCATCTTTAATCAGGCAGATAGTACAAGTCCAAGAGTACTCGCTTGAAGAATCAATGGTACTAGACGCTGCTACGTGTTCGCACCTTGAATTGTTCGAGAATCAAGAAGACAAAGGCCGACGAGGAACACTCCTTGAAAGGATTGATAGAACCAAGACTGGATTAGGAGCACGCTGCTTGTCGCGATGGCTTCGCTATCCACTGGTAGATCTTGCGGCAATTGAACGTCGACAGCTGTGCGTGGAGGAGCTCTTTGATGAGGATCGAAGACGATCTCAACTGAGAGAGGCAATTGCAGGTGTTGGAGATTTGGAACGAATTTGGACAAAGGCAGGTCGGGCATCGTCCACACCTCGCGATTTTGGTGTACTGCGGGGAGCATTGGAGATGTTGCCGAGAGTCTGTGAAGTCTTAGAGGAACGGGAAGGGCGTCCGATTGAGAAATCGCTTCTGCCTGTTCCGGTTAAACTTGAAGGGCTCTTTTCACTGCTCAAAGCGAGCTTGATTGACAATCCTCCGGCTATTCCAAAAGGCTCTAGGGGTGCGCTTGAAACGGGTTATATTCGCTCGGATTTTCATGCGGAACTAGAAGTCCTTCGGGAGCTTGCGTCCAAAGGTAGGAAATGGATCGCCGATATGGAGAGACAGGAGCAAGAGCGAACAGGAATCTCTAAATTAAAGATCCGTTTTCATCAAGTACATGGTTACTTCATCGAAGCTAGTAAATCTCAGTTGAGCAAAATCCCAGAGGATTACGAACGTAAACAGACTCTGGCTAATGTGGAGCGTTTCACTACGCCAGAGCTTCGTGAGATGGAGGGTCGGGTGAGAGGGGCTCAGGAAGATGCGGCAGCCCTAGAACGTAAAATTTTCAACGATCTACGTGAGACTACTTCAAAGAAGACCAGGGAGATCCTTATGGCGGCATCGACCATTGGTGACCTTGATGCTTTTGCTTCGCTGGCTGACGTCGCACGAAAAGACGCGTGGGTGCGCCCAATTGTAGATAATACCTCAGAGATTGATATTGAAGAGGGGCGCCACCCAGTTGTGGAAGAAATTATGAAAGATCAAGGGTCGGGTTCTTTTGTTCCAAATTCGACAAGAATTGGAAACGTTGACGGTTCCATTTTTCTTTTGACAGGTCCTAATATGTCTGGCAAGAGCACCTACTTGCGTCAGGTCGGGCTCCTGGTTCTACTCGCTCAGGTGGGCAGCTTTGTTCCGGCAAGCAAAGCACGCGTTGGTCTAGTGGATAGAGTATTTACAAGAGTTGGAGCAAATGACAGACAAATGCGTGGTGAATCCACGTTTATGGTTGAGATGAGAGAGACTTCAGAAATTCTGGAGGAAGCGACAGATCGGAGTCTTCTTATTCTCGATGAGATCGGACGAGGGACTAGCACCTTCGATGGTCTGGCGATAGCTTGGGCGGTAGCTGAGCACCTTCATGACACTACCGATCTCTGTCCTCGAACACTTTTCGCAACCCATTTTCATGAACTTGCTGAATTGTCGAGAACGCGAACGCGGATGAAGAATATGCACTTTGAGGTAAGAGAGTGGAATGAAGAGGTCATCTTTTTAAGGAAGTTAATACCTGGAGAAGCTAGTCGTTCTTTTGGTATTCAGGTAGCGAAACTTGCAGGGCTTCCCGCATCAGTTTTGGAGAGGGCTCGCGAGCG
>CAYOGP010000282.1:0-2999 GCA_964403555.1 uncultured Spirochaetales bacterium
TTTTTCGATGCTTTTTAGCATCCGGCCCTGACGTTCGTGTAATGCACCTTTAATATGCATGAAAAGTTCGTGTGGAGCTACGGTATCCGGCAAGGAAAACTGGAAAATCCTAGGAACTTGTTAAGGGGAGAATAGTATTTATGAAGCGTATGGACGGACGACTGGCCGATGAGCTGCGCGACTTTAGCTTTGAATTAGATTTCACTGAAAACCCACTTTCTTCCGTTCTCTGCAAATTCGGGCGCACGAGAGTGTTGTGTACGGTTTGTGTTGAGGAGTCGGTACCGCGGTTTTTGAAGGGTAGCGGAAAGGGGTGGCTGACAGCTGAATACTCCTTGTTGCCCGGTTCTACCGATCAACGTGTTGATAGGGAGGCTTCGCGAGGAAAAGTCTCTGGGCGTACTCAGGAAATTCAACGATTGATTGGGAGAAGCCTGCGCTCCGTGACGAATTTAGCCGCGCTAGGTGAAAGAACTTTATGGGTGGACTGTGACGTCTTACAGGCAGATGGAGGAACCCGCACGGCCTCGGTCTCGGGAGCTTACGTTGCTCTGGCACTTGCTATCAGTAGGCTTAAAGAGGGAGGGTTTGTTGGGGAGAAGGTTCTTCTTTCGCGACTTGGTGCAATCTCTGTAGGGGTTGTAAAGAACCAGCCTATTCTAGATCTTTGCTATGCGGAGGATTCTCGCGCAGAGGTTGACATGAATGTTGTGGGCACATCGAACGGTGAATTTGCCGAGGTTCAAGGGACGGGAGAGGAACGCACCTTCTCTTCTGCGCATCTGGAGGAAATGATCAGGCTAGCTACTGTCGGAATTGAAGTCATTACCTCTGAGCAGAAACGAGTTCTTGATTCTGCTGGTGCTTCGGTCGAGTGAAAATCCGAGAGAATAGAGTTTTGATTGCTACAACAAATCTTGGGAAGTTAGAGGAATTCAAAAAAATTCTTGAAACCCCAAAGTGTTCTTTTGTTGGCTTAGATGAATTCCCTCAAGTTAAATTACCGCCTGAGGGGCAAAGCTATTTCGAAAATGCTCGAATTAAGGCTCGTACCGCTGCGCGACATACGGGGCTTGTTTCGGTCGCGGATGACTCCGGGCTTGAAGTTTTAGCTCTAGGAGGTCGACCAGGTCCGTTGTCGGCGCGCTACGGAGGCCCGGGCTTAAGCGATTTTGAAAGGTCGGCTTACCTACTTTCTGAGTTGGAGACGCTTGGTTCTGTCTCGCGCCTTGCTCGCTTCGTCTGCGTCGCGGCGTTGGCAATCCCCGATGGTCCGTCCTTTACCGAAAAAGGAATTTGTAGAGGTGTTCTTTTACAAGAAGCTTCGGGAACTAAGGGTTTTGGATACGACCCTTTGTTTGTTCCGGAAGGTCATGAGCGTTCTTTTGCAGAGTTTTCAAAAAATGAGAAGAATCAAATATCACATCGCGGTATAGCTCTTCGAGCTATAAGTGCTCATTTGCGGAAAGAATCTTTCTTGTCATAGGACTGCTTGAGACTTCCGATTGAAGTTTTATAGGCTAGCGAGAGTGCATGAAATTAGGATTCCTGCCCCGGCCGCAGTCAAGGCTGGAGGAATTTGGGTTTTAACGTGATCCATCATGTCACACCCTGTAAACATACTTGAGAGAATTGTTGTGTCTGAAATCGGAGAACATTGATCTCCGAACACGGCCCCGCCCAAAACTGCACCAAAGCAAATATGTAAATATTCAGTTGAAGGGTAAACCGCAAAAGCAAGTGGTAGGGCGATGGGGAACACTACGGCATAGGTTCCCCAAGATGTGCCGGTAGCAAACGCAATTACCATACACAGAAGGCAAAGTGCACCTGGCAAAATAGCTTTTGGTACTTGGTCCCCTAGGATTTCAACAACGAAGGCGGCAGTACCGAGTTCCTTCGAAACAGTGGCAAGTGTTACAGCTAATCCAAGTATGATGGCTCCAATAGTCATGCTTTGACAGCCCTGGATGAATCCATCAAGGATGTCTCGAAGGGCCATTCCCTTAACGGCTGCAATTCCGATTCCGGAAAGAACGCAGAGCAGGAATGCCTGCTCCACGAAGCTTTGACCAAAAATCACGAGGGGTAGTACTGCGACGGACAGTAGTACTCCGATCGGACCAAAAAAATCGAGAAGGCTGGGTTTATAGTTCTCTAGGCCCGAAAAATCATCTAATGACTGTTTTGGCATGATGGGATCTGCACCGGGCGCGTCAAGTTGGCCTTTCTCCCGCGCTCTGACCTGGGAATTTCGAAGGCCTCGTCCAATCGGACGAACTCCTAATGCAAGCGCGAGTGTCAGAAGTACTGCAAAGATTCCGTAAAAGTTATACGGGATGGAAGCGAAGAAAAAGCTAACCGCCTGACTCTCAGTTTGGAGGAGAGGGATACTTCCGACAACGAGACTCGCGATGTATACAGGCCATGCGTTGAAGGGCAGAACGGTGGCAACTGGGGAAGCGGTAGAGTCTACGATATACGACAACTCTTCGTGGCTTATTCGGTGTCGGTCAGCCACAGGCTTAATAGTAGAACCTGCTAAAACTGTGCTTATTGTTCCTCCCTGATGGAAGAGTACGCCAAGACACCAGGCAAAGAGAAGACTCCCCTTTGGAGTTCGAACAAAGCGCTTACTGATAGTATCGGCGAAGAAATAGGCACCGCCAGTTTTCTTCCAAAGGCCGATGAGACCGCCGAGGCACCATAGATAGATCAGAAGAATTCGTGCGTAGCCATTTGATCCCACTGCCGGAAGGAAAAAACGTCTTACGGGCTCTGCATCCAATAAAGCAACTCCGGAAACAACAAGGACAAGGCTGCCCGTTAGAACTCCTGCAAATAGCGCAGGAATAACCTGTCTAGTGGCGAAAGCCAGTAGAATCGTAATACACGCCGGTAGAAGTGAAAGTACGCCTGTCTCGACCATGCCTCAAACCTTTTTAGTAGATTAACAGGTGGGGAGCGAAATCTCCTGGAAAGCGCTTTTAGTTCGACTT
>CAYOGP010000283.1:0-1425 GCA_964403555.1 uncultured Spirochaetales bacterium
TCTACAAAGGTGGTTCCTATCACAGGATCGCCTCCTATACCGAGGCACGTCGACTGTCCAATTCCGAGACGTGAAAGCTGATCAACCGCCTCATATGTCAATGTCCCTGAACGAGAAATAACCCCCACAGGACCTGGCCGGGTAATCTGCGCGGGCATTATTCCGATCCGACATTGCTCAGGGGTGACAACCCCCGGGCAATTCGGACCGATAAGTCTCATCCCCGATCCGTGAATAGCACGCTTAGCGCGAGCCATGTCCACTGAAGGAATACCTTCAGTTATACAAGCCGTAAGATCGATACCGGCATTAGCGGCTTCTAAAATTGCATCTGCAGCTCCGGGAGGTGGAACGAAAATCACTGAAGCATTAGCACCGGTATGACGAACAGCATCGCTTACGGTGTCGAAGACAGGAATGCCGTCGATCTCTTTTCCACCCTTTCCGGGGTGCACTCCACCAACCACCTTTGTCCCATATTCCAGGGACAGTCTTGCGTGAAACTGCCCCATCCTTCCCATGCCCTGAACAAGAAGCTTAGTTTCTTTGTCACATAATATAGCCACGTCAAACAACTCCCTTGGCTGCCGCTACAGCTCTTTCGCCCGCTTCTTGAAGCGTCTCTGCCGGCGTTATGTTTAATCCAGATTCCGCGAGCAGCTTCCTCCCCTCGGCGGAATTTGTCCCTTGCAACCTCACCACCAACGGCAGAGTAAGACCCATGTCCTTCGCAGCAGCAATTACGCCTTCAGCAATCATGTCACAGCGCACGATCCCACCAAAAATATTCACAAGAATCGCTTTGACATTTTCGTCAGCGAGGATCAGCTTAAACGCCTGCTTCACCTTTTCTGTATCTGCAGTTCCTCCAGCATCAAGGAAGTTGGCCGGATGACCACCACAAAGTTGAATCATATCCAGAGTCGCCATAGCCAGGCCTGCGCCATTAACCATACAACCGATGTCCCCATCTAGGCCAACGTAGGCAAGATCAATTTCGTGTGCGGCTCTTTCCCTGGGATCTTCCTCTTCGGGATCTCTGAGGGCCCCTATATCCGGGTGTCGATAAATTGCGTTATCGTCAAAGTTTAATTTTCCATCTAACGCAAATAACTCTCCCTGTGTAGTGACTACTAAGGGGTTAATCTCCGCAAGCGAAGCATCTTTCTCCACGAATAAACGAAAAAGTCCACCAAGGAACTGTTCTAATTGTCTTACTTGATTCAGGTCCAAACCAAGACCAAACCCTATTGATCGAACCTGGTAGGCTTGTAAACCAATGTTCGGATCCACATAGGTAGTACTAATTTTTTCGGGGGTTTTTTCTGCTACTTCTTCCATGTCCATGCCTCCTTCAGTAGACGCGACCACCGCGAAGTTTTCCGTAGCTCGCCCAAGCGTCATAGCTAAGTAGCGCCCCCTGTC
>CAYOGP010000283.1:1435-2958 GCA_964403555.1 uncultured Spirochaetales bacterium
AGCTTCAACATAGACCTTTCTGACAAGCTTCCCGTCAACTCCCGTCTGATGCGTCACCAAATTCATACCTAGAATTTCTTCCGCCATTTTCGCCGCTTCTTTCGGGTTTTTAGCAAGTTTTATGCCCCCACCCTTGCCACGGCCTCCTGCATGAATTTGGGCCTTCACCACGACAAGACCCTCCAACCTCGAGGCTATAGCCTCAGCTTCTGCAGCTGTCTCAGCAAGTTCTCCCTCCGGCACGGCGACGCCGTAATTGCGAAGTAAGGCCTTCGCTTGGTATTCATGAACGTTCATACAACTCTCCCTTCGCTCGACTTTGCCTCTTTAACCTTGATTCAGTTGCGGTCGTATTTGCTCGACAAGAGACTTAACATGCTCAACAGACGCATCAAATTGAACCTGCTCCGATTCATTAAATGAAATTGGAATTATACGTTCAACCCCGCTCGCTCCAAGAACGCAGGGTACACCAACATAAAGCCCCTCGACGCCGAACTCACCCTCAAGTAGACAGGCGCAAGCTAAGACTCGCTTCTTATCCTTTAGGATTGATTCCGCCATCTCTATCGCCGAGATGGCAGGAGACACAAAGGCCGACCCAGTCTTCAACAGACCGACGACTTCGCCTCCAGCCCCCTTCGTACGTTCAACGATAGCGTCGATACGATCTTTACTAAGTAAGTTTTCTATCGGTATACCGGCAACTGTGCAATATCTCACTAAAGGAACCATCGTATCTCCGTGCCCCCCCAGAACTAAAGCCGAGACGTCTTCAACTGAGACACCTAACTCCCAAGCCACAAAAGCACGAAAACGGGCAGAGTCCAAGACGCCTGCCATTCCCACCACACGATTTTTCGGAAAGCCGGAAACTTCTTTAAATGTGAAAACCATTGCATCTAGCGGATTTGAAACAACGATGACGTATGCATCGGGCGCGTTATTTTTTACTCCTTCGGCGACCTGGCTCATTATCGACAGGTTCGTACTAAGAAGATCATCACGCGACATACCAGGTTTCCGTGCCAAGCCCGCCGTAATGATCACCAAATCCGAGCCCGCTATATCTGAGTAATCATTTGCTCCAGAGATGACAGAATCTGCTCCTACCAAAGGGGCACCTTCAGCCATATCAAGCGCCTTACCTTGAGGAAGACCCTCTACCACGTCAAAGATCACAACATCACCAAGCTCCCGGTAAGCAATCTGCTCTGCGAGAACTCCACCAATGTTTCCGCCACCAATTAAAGCGATCCTAGGCCTAGCCATAAGAAAACTCCGTTATCCGTTGCGCCTAAGCGCAGATTAAAACCCAAGACGAACCGTTCGCACTTGGTAGTCGCGAGAGCAACCACTTCTTGTAGGGTTGGCCCCAGATGACCTAATCTAACTCAACACTCAGCCCGTCGTGTAGCTCATCTATACGTCTGAGGCGAGCGCTATAGCATCTGGCCTCAATTTCAGGTTACCGCAAGAATGAGTCCCGTATGTCCATGCGAATTTCGGCTCGTCTTTCTTGA
>CAYOGP010000284.1:0-2647 GCA_964403555.1 uncultured Spirochaetales bacterium
TTACGCAGACCGGCTTCGAGCGATGCTTCGTAAGGAGCATAGGTACCGGTGCATGGTCGGAATTGACTCCCCGGTCGGAAAGAATCAAGACATTCACTCCCTCCCCGACTGCCCTCTCAGCCTCCTCACAAAGAGCTCTAATAGCGACATGTAGACCTTCTTGAGAATCTGCTGTCTTAAATAAACACGATAAGGTTTTAGCTTTGAATCCCGCGTATTCTATCGCCCGAAGTCGCTCAAGCTCCTCATTAGTGATGATAGGGTGCTCTACTCGAATCATCTTTGCGTGATTTGGGCTCTCGGCTAGCAAATTTCCCTGGGAGCCAAGAAGGGAATACAGAGCCATTACGGGACGTTCATTGATCGAATCCATTGCAGGATTCGTCACTTGCGCGAAAAGCTGCTTGAAATATCGGTAGAGCATTTGAGGTCGGTCCGACAAACAAGCAAGTGATGCATCCTCTCCCATCGATCCAATGGGCCACTTACCTTCAATTGCCATTGGTGCAACAAGCAGGCGAAGATCTTCGTGTGTATATCCAAAAGCTTGTTGAAGCTGGAATCGCTCTCTAGGATCTAGCGCTAGCCCTTCCTGACCCGGTGCTAAATCGGTAAGGAAGAGACGGTTTTCCTCAACCCACTTGCGATAAGGTCGCTTTGACATACACGCTTTTTTAATTTCGGTGTCATCAACAATGCGCCCAGCCTCAAGATCAACAAGAAATATTTTCCCTGGGTGCAGTCGCTCCTTAACTACAATGTTCTCAGGCTTATCGTCAGAAACCCCAACCTCCGAGGCCATAATCACAAAATCGTCTTTGGTAACTACATAACGCGAAGGACGCAAACCGTTTCGGTCTAAGACCGCTCCTATCTTTTTACCATCGGTAAAAGCGATCGAGGCAGGACCATCCCACGGCTCCATAAGGAACGAATGGTATTCATAAAATGCCTTAAGATCAGGATCCATATCTTCCCGGTTTTCCCATGCCTCCGGAATCATCATTAAAGTAGCCTCTGCAAGGTCCCGACCCGACAGGACTAGAAATTCTAAAGCGTTGTCGAATTGAGCAGAATCCGAGGCACCCTCAGTCATAATCGGGTAAAGGTGAGCGAGGTCTCTTCCGAAAAACTCAGATTCCATCACGCCTTCTCGCGCCTGCATCCAATTCCGATTTCCCCTGAGAGTGTTGATCTCGCCGTTATGAGCCATGTAACGAAAAGGATGAGCGAGTGACCACGTCGGCATGGTATTAGTGCTGTACCTTGAGTGCACGATTATCAGTGCCGACGAGGTACGAGGATCCAATAAGTCCGGATAAAAGTCATCGATCTGGCGCGAAATGAGCATTCCTACGTAGGCTACAGTTCTACTCGAAAAGCTGGGTACGTAAAAAAATTCCCTGCCGTCCGTCGAACTCGCCACGGCTTTTTCTACCCTCCGCCGGATAACGTAAAGCTTGCGTTCGAACGCATCTCCGTCTCGCAAACATTGTCCAGAAGCCTTGACGAAAATTTCTCTTATCTGCGGCAAACCTTCCCGTGCTTGGACACCTATTGCGGCGGGATCGTGCGGGACGTCGCGCCAGCCGATTACGGCTTGACCTTCTTCCCTAACCAGAGCCTCCACAATCGCTCCCTGACGGGCAGCAACGGCAGAATCCCGAGACAGAAATATCATACCTACCGCATAGGACCCTTGGTCCGGGAGCTCTACTCCCACGCGCTGCAGATCTTCTCTGTAAAGTTGATCTGGAATCTGGATAAGCACACCGGCTCCATCCCCCGTTTCCGGATCACATCCACAGGCGCCTCTGTGTTCAAGATTCATTAGAACCTGAATGCCCTTCCTCACAACGGAGTGAGAAGCAACTCCTTTAAGGTGAGCTACAAATCCAACGCCACATGCATCATGTTCATTCGCCGGATCGTAGAGCCCTTGTTTCGCAACCGGCACGAGGTCGGAGTATCGGCGGGTTGGGGGACTCGTCATTTGGACCTCTGATTTTACGGAGCTCACCGTCCTGACACTGCGTCGGACGCGTAAACTAACCTCCGGTTATACCCTATGGGACGCCGTGTTAGACCTATCTTTCTAGCAAACCTTCATAGGCTCAATTTATCCCGACGCGGCCACCTCTGATGAATTCTACTGCCACGCGTCGAGCCTCGCACTTGTGGAATGCCTACAAGGTTCACAAGTCCCTGTGAGATCTAAGTTTTTTGGGCTCTCGAGGCTAAACGATCCCCGAAATAGTGTCAAGTTAAAGCATCAAATCCATGGATCAGACTAATTGCTCGTGCAGGGTAGTTCGTAAAGATCCCGTCCACTCCCATACTCCACATCTCCTCGATCTCTCTCGGGTCATCCACAGTATAGACATTTACAAGGAGCCCCTCTGAGTGCCATGCCTCAACCTGAGTCATTGAAACTCTTCGCTTGCTGGGGTGAATAGACTCCGGTCTCAGGCCGATGGTATCCCACAAACCACTCGCACCGTACTCATATAGCAAAACCCCTAGGCGAGCATCCGAAGATTCGGATCTGATTTTGGCAAGGATTTTCATTTCGAAGGATGAGAAAAGGATATTTGAGAGTAATCCTTTATCCGAGACCTCTCTGAAAGCCATCTCGGCCAATAGTCTG
>CAYOGP010000284.1:2657-2954 GCA_964403555.1 uncultured Spirochaetales bacterium
TTCCTTCGTCAGAGCTAGCTTTCAACTCTAAATTGAAATCGATCCTCCCTCCGAATTCATCAAGAGCTTCCTCAAGCAACAGTAGCCTGCAGTCACCTCTAGGAAAATCCTCGCACAATCGTGAAAAAGTAGAAAGCTCTACAGAAGTGCCCTTAGGAGAGTAGGAGTCATGCGAAAGAACAATTAACCGGTCACGCGTCAAACGCAGATCGGTCTCAATCATTTGGGCCCCCTCTTCTAGTGCCAACCCAAATGCTGAAAGGGTGTTTTCTGATCGAAGACCAGAAGAGCCTCTAT
>CAYOGP010000285.1:0-2944 GCA_964403555.1 uncultured Spirochaetales bacterium
CTTCTTGATCGGGAATCGAAGACCGCTACCCATGCTTTGCGAATGAAGGTTGTAGGTGGGGGTTGTTCTGGGTTGCAGTATCAGTTGGCTTTTGATGATCAATTCCAGGAGACAGACGCGGTAATCGAATCGAATGGAGTTAGGGTTGTCGTGGACGAAAAAAGCGCACTTTACCTTGCGGGAAGCAGCTTGGACTTCGTGGACACACTTATGGAGTCCGGTTTTAAGATTGAAAATCCGAACGCGGCCACTACATGTGGTTGTGGGAACTCCTTCGGCGCCTAGGAATGCTTACTAGAAGAGTTCTGACATCAAATTAGTCCTGATTGGCTGGAAGGGAACCCAGCTTAGAGGAACGCTTTGAGCCTGCCCATTTACCTCGATTATCAGGCGACGACCCCCGTCGACCCTCGAGTAGTTCAATCGATGCTGCCTTACCTCGAGACAGAATTCGGTAATCCAGCCAGCCGGACACATGTCTACGGCTGGCGAGCTGAGGCTGCGGTAGAGCTTGCCAGAGAAACCGTCAGCAGGGGAATTGGAGCTAGCCCGGACGAGATTACCTTTACAAGTGGCGCCACCGAGAGCAATAATTTGGCGATTCTCGGAGTTGTGAGACATGCGCTTTCCCAAGGCCCATGTCATATCGTCACTGTCTCTACTGAACATCCTTCCGTTCTGGATGTCTTTTGCGCACTCGAGCGTGAGGGTTGCCGTGTTACCCGATTGGGCGTGGCAGATACAGGTCTGGTTAGCTTGAACAGCCTTGAACGAGCCATAGCTGAGGACACTGTTCTTGTGTCTATTATGGCTGCGAACAACGAGATAGGAACGTTACAGCCCATAAATGAGATCGGAGAAATCTGCGGAGAGCGAAAAGTCGTTTTTCATTGTGACGCGTCCCAGGCGGTCGGGAAAATCCCTGTTGATATGTCAGCTTCGCCCATTGATCTCTTGTCTATATCAGGTCACAAGCTCTACGGTCCTAAAGGAGTAGGAGTTCTTTTTGTTCGACGAACGAAGCCTCGGATTACCTTGGCTCCGCTCTTCTATGGGGGAGGGCACGAGGCGGGTCTCCGCCCGGGTACACTTGCTACTCATCTGATAGTGGGACTTTCGAAGGCTATTGAAATTTCTTTAGAAGACATGGATATAGAGGGGAAACGGCTCTTAGAGCTTCGAGGGGAACTTCTTCGCCTTTTGAAGGAAAACCTAGGGGGCGTGCATGTCAATGGCGATCTAATTCGACGCTTGCCTGGTAACCTTCATGTCTCCTTTGACAACTGTGATGCAGATGCTTTGGTATCCGACTTGCACCAAATTGCGATTTCTACAGGCTCCGCCTGCAGCTCGGCGAGTCGCTCTCCAAGCCATGTTCTCACGGCGCTTGGTTTTAAGGATGAGCGAGTGCGAAGTGGAATTAGATTTGGCCTCGGTCGAGGGACGACTCGTCTGGAGATAGAAAAGGCAGCGTTGGCTGTCGTCGATGCGGTGGAGAGGCAAAGAGAAAAGAGCGTCTAATCTTGGGTACCGCTAATGTCCGTCCGTATCGAAGTCTAGTTTCCTTGACTTTGGGTATGACTCCATTCGTGGAAAAGAATTTATAGGTAGGTATTAAATGACTGGAGAAGTGAAGAGTCAAAATATTTCATGGCACAGTGGCCATGTAACGGTGGGCGATCGAGAGCGTCTCTTGAAACAGCGGGGGTGCACCATTTGGTTAACTGGTTTATCTGGGTCCGGGAAGTCTACTATTGCAGTGGCGGCAGAAAAACAGCTAGTTACCAGTGGACATGCGGCCTACGTGTTGGATGGTGACAACGTTCGACAAGGGCTGAATAAAGATCTGGGGTTTTCTCCTCAGGATCGAACGGAGAACATTCGTCGTATAGCAGAGGTAGCAAAGTTGATGACCGATTCGGGTTTAATTGTACTCACTGCGTTTATATCTCCCTACAGGGCTGACCGTGAAGCTGCACGGGAAATCTTTACCGATGAAAAATTCTTTGAGGCTTATGTGGATACGAGTCTGGAAACTTGCGAGGCCCGTGATCCGAAAGGTCTCTACGTTAAGGCTCGGTCTGGTGATATTCCGGAGTTCACCGGGGTCTCTGCTCCTTACGAGGTACCGAAGGATCCGGAATTGATTGTCAAGACTGATAATCTAGCGGTGGACGAGAGTGCGGAGCAGCTTTTGTCTTTCATTCGGAGCCGTGGGTTCCTAGCCGGCTAGGCTAGGCGCTAAATGATGGGAGAGCTTTTGCTGCTTTCCAGTACAAAAGACGTCGGTTCGACGTTTGGATTGGCAAGGTTAGCTGGACCGCTATTTGCTGTCGGGTTGACACTTGCGTCTGTTGCTAATATTGGGTGTAGTGCTGGTGCTTCCGTTACCAAAAAGAATGTCCGACAATTAGAACAACCAGTCCCCGAAATGAAGGAGAAAAAGGCTAGGTCTTTCTTCGAAGGATCTCCTGAGTTTCTATTTCTCTTGGGTCGAGAGCTGGAGGGCGAGGGACGACTTGAAGAAGCATTGGAGGCTTATGAAAGCGCACTCGAAGGCGCACCGGGTGACAAATATTTACTGCTTCGAGCGGCTCAAATTGCGCTCTTAACTGACGCGCAAGGAAAGGCGCTCGGGTTATTGGAAAAGGCACAAGTCGCGGATCCGGGTGATGTCGAACTGCGAGTTTTGTTGGGTAAAGCTTATGTATTTGCCGATCTTCCAATAAACGCGGAGCGAATTCTAACTAACAATCAAAAGTTTCCGATTAGCATCGCCGCTGGGGAGGTGCTTTATCGCTTATTTTTAGAGAGACGAAGAATTCATGAAGCTATTGAAGTTTGTCGTTTTCTGATCGACTCAGAGCCCGAAAATTTCCGTGGTTACGACGCTCTGATAACGGTTTATCGACAAATGAAGGACCTTGAGAACGTTGAGTCGGTC
>CAYOGP010000286.1:0-2935 GCA_964403555.1 uncultured Spirochaetales bacterium
TGGCTTCAGGATACGTAATTTCTTTATGGGCGCACAATTACAAGGTTTGGACGATGCCCCAAAGGGCATGCATAGGCACTCTTGTTGGTGTCATTGCTTTCATGTTCGTTTTCAATACCTCAATTGATATTTTGAGAATCACCACAGTTGTGGTCGGAGCATGCCTTGCTGGATTTATTTTCCTTAGGAATAAGGAGTACGATACTTTCACGAAGGATGGCTAGGAGCGAAGTCAAGCATCGTGCCGAAGATGCTTGACCCTGTTCCGACTGGAGCACATGCGGCTTAAGTCGGATGAATAAAATATCTAGCGCGAAAACTTAAGAAGAGGATATGTAAATGCAAAGTGAGGAAGAGGAGCAACTTCTAGAATTTTACGAAAGATATCTGTCTGCATTTCATGACTTGGATGCGCAGAAAATGAACGAATTCTACGAGGCCCCTTCGGTTTTCGTGACGGACTCAGAGACCATCATTTTGTCTGACGATGCTACCTTGACAGGCTTCTTTCAAAAAATGATGGAAGGGCTGGTGGGTCGAGGCTATAGCCACACGAAGATTGAAGACATGAACATAAAAAAAGTTTCCGATAGCTTGGTTCAAATGGACGGACTGGCGATTCGTTTCGTGAAGGACGGAAATGAATTAGAACGAGTTGGCTTTACCTATTTTATCCGCAAGACCGATGAGACCTGGCGGTTTTCAGTGGTCGTGGCTCGTCCTCCAGCGGTTCAGAGTTAGCACTCGTCTTATTCGCTGAGAAAGTGCAGGATAGGGGCATGGACATAGAGGAAGATACTGAAACAAAAGAGTCGGTTGTGCAGGAGGAGTATCCAGCCTGGATCGGTTGGACGATTGTGGCTTTCGGTGCTTTGGTAATTATTGGAATTTGCCTCGTTTTAATTGAAATTGTTCTCCCATTTTTCCGAAACTAAAAGCTGTGACGCTGTATAGAGGATAGAGCCAAGCATGATAGAGATAAAAGAGGTAGGTCCCTTAGCTATTCATAACAACCTTGAAGAAAGCTCCAGGAGAAGATCCGTGTGATTAATTCAGCTACACCACACTACTAGTGAGGAAAGGAAGGAAATGAAATGCACGCAGCTATTGTAGGAGCAGGGATGGGCGGTCTCTTTGCAGCACTCGCCTTGAGGGAGTCGAAACAATTCGATTCTATAGACGTATATGAACAGACTGAGGAGCCAAGTACTGCTGGAGCAGGGCTTAATATACCTCCCAATGCTGCACGGCTTTGTCAGTGGCTTGGCGTTGATCTCGATGGTGGGGACCCCAGAGGTGCCCATGGTGCTATAGATGGAGGTCGAGCAGCTATCCTCGATGCAACTCGCGGCATAATGGCTGACGGTTCCGTTTCGCTTAAACCACTCGACCACCAAACTGCTTTGGGAGACGGTGCTGGCTTTCACCACATGCATAGGCTTGATCTTCTTATGTGCCTGTACAAACGTGTGCAAGAGTTTGCGCCGGAATGCGGAGTCGAGTGTCCTATTCAGATACACATGGGCAAAAGGCTCGACGATCTGAAACAGAATGACAATGTGGCAATAGCCACCTTTTCGGATGGGACCACTGTTGAGAGTGACCTAATCATAGGTGCCGATGGTATCAAGTCGAAGACACTTCAACTTTTGTGGCCTGACGTACCGCCCCAACGGTGGACAGAAGTCGTTTGTTACCGCGGGTTGATCCCGAAAGAACGAGTACGAGAACTAACTAAAGAAGACGGTTCCCCAATGGACTGCAATCCGATCAATTCCTTTAGTATGGATGCACGAAAGGTAGAGAAAGGCTACGTGATTACTTACTGGGTTCGTGGGGGGGAGCTCCTCAACGTTTGGATGGCATATTACGAGCCACGCTCAGCAGAGTTTGAGACCGATGAGGGCGATCGGTTTCCCGCGGACCGTGAAGAAATGAAAAGGAACATGGCGCGAGCCTTTGCCGGTGACATACGTAAAGATGATGTGCTGGCGTTAGCCGAGGCTGTGGAGTATCCGACAAAATGGGGTCTTTACGATCGCGATGCATTTGAGCATTGGCAGGATGGCCGGATCTGCTTGTTAGGCGATGCAGCTCATTCTATGTTGCCTACATATGGTCAAGGTGCAGCTCAGGCTATTGAAGATGGAGCCGCACTGAGTGCTTGTTTTGAGTTGCATGGAAAGGACGTTTACAGCGCTTTGCTCCACTATGAAAGAGTGCGACATTTTCGTGCTACTCGGTTTCAATTTGCGTCTAAATTTTTATTTAAACATCTCGAACCTGAGGATTCTCCAGAGCGCCGTTTGATTCTTAAAGCACTCAATGAACGCGACTACCCAGTTTTCGATCATGAGCAGCGGGCTGGAGATGATGATTCCTGGATCTATGCCTTCGATGCTCGGGTCATTGGTAGTAAGCTGCCGTTAAAAAAATTAGGGCCATGGGATTTTCGTTCGCGCACTGATGCGGTCGAGGCGCGTCGCGAGGTTAACCGTAACCTCTGGGTGCCGAAGAAGTCTTTATCGGGCGACAGAAGAGTCACGAGAGCGGAAGTCGCTCGGCACGCGAGCTTCGATGATTGCTGGGTAATTATTGGAGGAAAGGTCTATGACATCAGCGAATGGAAAGATCATCATCCAGGCGGTCCTTTTGTGGCGAGGATGCACGCGGGTAAAGACGCATCCGCTGAATTTGGAGACTATCACAGCCGTATGGCTGAACGGCACATGGCTCATTTTTGCGTAGGAGAGCTGATTGACTAGCTGATTGGTTTGCTCGTGCGTAGGAGTAGCAAAGATGACGACTAGATTGTGGAACACAAACGATATTCCCAACCAAATAAGACGGGTAGCAGTAGTAACCGGAGCCTCGAGTGGTTTGGGGCTCGAAGTGGCTCGTGCGTTGGCCCATAAAGGTGCAACGGTAGTGATGG
>CAYOGP010000287.1:0-2930 GCA_964403555.1 uncultured Spirochaetales bacterium
ATGATTAACGGGATAAGGAGGAAAGGTGCGATCGAGCTCTTCTTGGATTTTCAGAGAAGACATGCCGGCTGCATCGAATTTTTCGCGTAGCGCTTCTCTTTCTTCTTGGTGGCTATTGAAGCCTTCTCCATCAAGTCGGTCAGTGATTTTGCGGATTTTTCCCAGGATATGAGGAGTAAAGATGGTGCCTTCGTTCGCCACTACAGCGATGGCTACTAGGGAGGAACCGCCAAAGTAGCCAGAAAATTCGTCCTGAGCATGTATAAATGGGTGATCGGGCCAAAGAGAGCGCGCGCTTGCGTCTACCCGAACAGTTGGTCCTGGCAAGGAAGCCCCAAATAGACTGCTTGTGGCGTTAACGATTGGATACAAAAAGAAGGTAGTTGCTGCTATCAAACCTGCAGCGATCTGTCTTCGGTTTCTAACTACAAAGCGGGCGAACTGTAGAGTTCGGGATTTTTTGTTAAGCACGTCGGCCATATGTGTCCTCGGGTCGCTTCACAGTATTTTGGAGAAGGGTGCGCGTCAAGCGTGGTGGTATGAGATTTGGAAAAGTGACGGCAATAGTTTTGTCGATTTAGACCTTTTGGGGTAGGAGTACAAGTCGTATGCCAAAAAGACTATACGTAACAGAAAGTTTTCCGGGAGATTCTCTTTCCAGTGTTCCAGAGGATGTCTCAATCGACCTTTGGAAGGGACCAGAGCCGATCTCCTATCAGCAGTTGGCCCAGAATCTCAAAACTGCAGATGGTCTCCTGTGTATGCTCACAAATCGCGTTGATCGCGCGCTTCTTGAGAAGTCGCCCTCGCTTTCTGTCATTTCCAGCATGTCAGTTGGCTTAGATCATGTGGATGTAGCAGCATGTACCGAATTCGGGATACCGGTGGGGAACACCCCCAATGTTTTGACTCAAACTACTGCAGAACTGACCTTTGCTCTCATGCTGGCCACTTCTCGTCGGGTCGTGGAATCTGATCGATTTGTTAGGGAAGGTCTGTGGAAACGGTGGGATCCGGAGTTGCTTCTGGGTGTTGACCTTCACGGTTCAGTTTTAGGAATAATTGGTATGGGTCGAATTGGACAGACGGTGACGAAGCTAGCATTGGCTTTCGGAATGGAGGTGATAGCTTGGTCCCGCACTCGACGCGAAATTGAAGGAGTGATTTGGGTGCCACTGGAGGTATTGCTCGCGCGCTCCGATTTCGTGTCGATCCATGTTTCACTTAATGATTCGACTCGGAACCTTTTGGACCGCGATCGAATTATGAAACTTAAAGACGGAGCTTTTTTAATCAATACGTCGCGTGGGGGGATAGTGGACGAAAGGGCTCTCTACGAACGACTAACCGGCGGCGAATTGGGTGGGGCAGGCTTAGATGTGTTCGAAGTTGAGCCCCTTTCGGCGAAATCTCCTCTGCTCAATTTGGAGAACGTTGTAGTTGCGCCGCATATCGGTAGTGCAAGTCATCGTACTCGCGTCCGCATGGGCGAAATGGCTGTAGCTAATGCTGTAGCGGGGTTATTTGGGGAAAAGCTCCCTAACTGTGCGAATCGAGAGGTTTACGATTGAATTCAAATTGCCGTCGACGGTAGAGTAAGGCCTTCCGCGGTGCATAGATTTAGGAAGCTCCTTGGTGTGCATATTTTGGAGCCCTTGGAGAGTACTTTGTTCGCAAGACGGCGATCCCCTGTTACAACCGTAATTGGTTGCCCTTTTCCCCTACGCTTGACCTGAGACAATATCCAGTCATCGGCAGAGGGGGAGAACACAACTCGATAGAGATCCTCTTTCTCAGTGCAGGTTTTACGAGGGGCTCGAGGACCGTCAAACACTACCGTTAGGGCTATCTCCTTGTCGTAGAATTTGCCCATCTTATCGAGAAGGATTTGCCTCGACGTTTGGTCCCACCAGGTTGCTCGGGTACCGCAAAGCCCTCCGACCTTTAATACATTAAAACCGTCAAGGATCCATTCTAAACGCTCAAAGTCTTCAGCCACGACCTTATACTAGTACGAGTTGTGAGAGAGTTGCGCGTAAAGGAAGACTCGAGTACTACGAGGTATGCCCAAAGTCCTCCGAGTCGGTCTTGTCCAGCAAAAGTGCGGGAAAAATCCAAAGGAAAATCTGCGTAGTACTAAAGAAGCAGTTACTAGTGCAGCAGATTCTGGGGCGCAACTGATTTGCCTCCAGGAGCTTTTTGGTTCCCCTTATTTTTGCCAAACGGAGGATCCTCGTAACTTTGGGGCAGCGGAGGAGATTCCCGGTCCTATCACTTGCGAATTCTCAGAGCTGGCATGTTCACTGGGTGTTGATTTGGTGGTGCCCATTTTCGAACGGAGGTCGGCAGGTCTTTACCATAATAGTGCGGTGGTTTTGGATAGGCGAGGCGAGATCGTTTCTCACTATCGTAAGATGCACATTCCGGACGATCCACACTATTACGAGAAGTACTACTTTTCTCCGGGTGATTTGGGGTATCCGACTGCAGATCTGAAAGATACAAAGGTGGGAACTTTAATATGCTGGGATCAGTGGTTCCCGGAGGCTGCGAGACTTAGTGCCTTGGGAGGTGCGGAGGTACTTGCCTTTCCCACCGCGATTGGCTGGCATGAAAACGAGAAAAAGGAGGTTGTAGAACGGGAGATAGATGCTTGGATGACGATTCAACGTGCTCACGCGATTGCAAATGGAGTGTTCGTCATCGTCGTTAACAGAGTGGGTAGGGAAGGGAGTATTCATTTTTGGGGGAATTCTTTTGTTGCGGATCCGACCGGAATGGTTGTAGCGCGAGCTTCCGATAAAGAAGAGGCGGTTCTAGTTGTTGACTGCGACTTGAACCAGGTTGAACAGGCGCGACGAGAATGGCCCTTCCTCCGCGATCGTCGCATCGATTCTTATCACGAAATTTATCGTCGCTTTCGGGATTGA
>CAYOGP010000288.1:0-2902 GCA_964403555.1 uncultured Spirochaetales bacterium
AAAGCTCTCGGATTTGAAGGTAGAGTTGCAATTCATCCCGACCAGGTAGATATTGTCCAGAAGATTTATTCCGACGTCTCTGAAGAAGATGCTCGGCGATCAGAACTCATTGTAGAAGCCTTCGAGAAAGCCATGGATGCTGGTTCGGCCTCTATACAAGTTGAGGGGCAATTTGTTGACGGCCCGATTTACGAAAGGGCGCTACAAAAGGTACGCTTATTCCATTCTAAAAATAACAAGTAATGCGCTCTGTTTGGAATCTACTAATTATAAACTTCGGTGCCGGCCGCGGAGAATTAATTCACCTCTACCAGGTACACCAATAACTTCGGAATCTTGAGCTACTATTTCCCCACGACTTACAGTGTACCGTGGCCAGCCTTTTACCGACCAGCCTTCATAGGGTGAATAATCGCACCTGGTCTTAGTCTTCATGCTATCAATACTTCTGACCTCATTAGGGTCCCAAACAACGAGATCAGCATCGGCCCCAATCGAGAGGCTACCTTTTCTAGGATAAAGACCAAAAAGCTTAGCGGCGTTGGTTGACGTGAGTGCAACAAATTTTTCGAGAGTAATCTTTCCTGCCAACACACCGGAAGAAAACAGCATAGGCATATTCGTCTCTAATTCAGCTACCCCTGGAAGCAGCGTAGTGGCATCTCTTTTGGAGTCTAGTTTCTCGGCCAGCATCCAAGGAGCGTGATCTGTAGCTATGGTATCGACATCTCCAAAATTTAATCCTGCCCATAGACGAGAAACGTCTTCCTTTGAACGAAGAGGGGGAGCACCTGCATACCGAGCTCCTCCTTTTTCCTTGTATTTTTCTTCAGTTAGGTGCAAATAAAGAGGGCGTGTTTCCACAAAAGTCTTAATACCCCGCGCCCGTCCCTCTGTGCAAGCGCGAAGTGCTTCGCCGCTTGCTAAATGGACAATGTAGACGGGGCAATCGGTCGTTTCCGAAAAAGCTATTGCTCTTCGGGTTGCTACAGCCTCAGCGTGAACTGGCCTTGAATGAGGATAATGCTCTGCACTTAAATTTCCCGATTCTCTTAGTAGGTTGCAACAACATTCCATTATCGCTGCATCTTCGCAGTGAATCAACGCAATCCCCCCAGAGGATCCCACTAATCTCATGGCTTTCAAATAAGAATTAACCTGTCTGTCAAATCGGCGAAAGGACAAAAAGAACTTTATCGAAGTATGACCTTCAGCATGGAGTGCAGGTATCTCTCGTAGGTTCTCGTCATTGGGTTCCAGCAAAACAGGGTGAAAGAAAAAATCAGCGCGAGCGAGCTTCGAAGCTTCCGCTCCATCCACATCTATTGCCGTTCTAATGCTCTCCCCTCTTTCAGGGAAGCTAATATTGCCGACGCTTGTGACTCCTCCTGCTAGCGCAGTTTCTGTACCGGAATCAAAATCGTCAACCCATTTCCAACCACCTTCTTCGCGGGTCGGCGGAGTTAAATGCACATGAGGGTCCACACCTCCTGGAGTCACAATGCAATCCGTGGCATCCAAAACACGGCTACACTCCTGTTCGGGTATGGAATCAGAAATTCTAGCTATTTTCCCTTCAAGAATTCCAATATCAGCATTGCTCCTGCCACCAGCCGAAACTAATAGGCCGTTCTTTATTAAAAGGTCCACGCCTTACCTCTGTCGCTTGCGAAATTCGTTCTCATAAGTTCGATACCTTTTGGTTGTCGTGGAGCTTTCCAATTCGGGATTTAAGCTTGTTCTCTCTCACCCTAACACGTATTTTTTCCTTCTTTGAAGCATCACGTTCGGTTCCGTCATTTAAGAGGCTTAAGGCCCGCGTCGTCTGCACTTACTCTGGCAATGCCAGCCCAATCAAATTCTTCGTATCCTCGAGACAACCCAGTCAAAATCCGATCTCTAACTAAGCTTCCCAAAGGCAAAGGAACTCCTTTCCTCTCACCGGCTTCCAGAGCTAAGCCCACATCCTTTAGTCCTAAAGGTAGTTTAAAGCCCGCAGGTTCATATGAATCCTTTGCAATCATACCGCCGTATATCTTATAAACTGGCGCAGGAAAGATGGTACCCGTAAGGATCTCTAGAAAAAGATCAGGATCTATTTCGTAATTTCTAGTCAGTGCGAATGCTTCACCAAGAGACTCTATAAGGGAGGCGAGCATGAAATTCCCCGCGATTTTAACAACATTCGCCTCTTCACAGGCCTCACCCAGTGAAAACACTTTCTGGCTCATTGCTTCAAACCCGGGCATGCATTTCTCAATTGAAGGGTGCTTTCCGCTAGCAACAACGAATAACTTTGCAGCTGCTGCTGCCGGAGGACGACCAAAAACAGGTGCCGACACATATCCTTGACGCTTGGATTGGTGAACTTCCCCCAACCTAAGCGCTAATTCGACGCTTATGGTCGCCATACAAGCATGGACAGCACCTTCTTCCAAGCTCTCAACGAGTCCTTGCCGACCTAACGCAATCTCTTCTGTGGATCCGTCATCAGCGAGAATACTAAAAACAACCTCCGTTCCTTTACACACTTCACCGGGTGAGTGGGCTACAACCGCTCCTAGTTTTTTCAACGAATCAGCTTTTTCAATCGTTCGATTAAACACCGAGACCTCATGGCCAGCCTTTAGCAGATTCCCAGCCATTTCGATTCCCATACGACCGAGCCCAACAAAACCAAACTTAGCCATCTCTTCTTCTCCTTAGCATCTGAAGTAATCTACGCCCTTTACACTCACCTAGAGATTATATACTCAATGATAAGCGGATCGGGTCTTTGCCGATAACCTAAACACATAGAATTTTCAGGAGACACGAATGGAACTTCGATCACTCTTCACTCTCGCTCTCTCAATGACTGTCCTCTGCGTAAGTGCAACAGCTCAAGACCTCGAACCACTTA
>CAYOGP010000289.1:0-2901 GCA_964403555.1 uncultured Spirochaetales bacterium
GGCAAGGAACAAAAATCATGGCGGTAGGAGAGCTGCGTGAAACATATACAGAATCGTGGACCGCTCCACTAATCATTTCCTTATGCTTGTAACCTAAGTCTTCTGTGGCCTTCTTAATCGCAGAAAGACAAAATTCGGAAAACATTGTGCTACTTGTTTTTGAAAGTCGAGTTAAAGAACTTTCTGTTCCATTTGATTTAGAGAACTCGTTCAAGCTCAACTGCAGGATCTTCTCCATTCTATCTAGTTGTTCATCGTTTGGATGTCGAATATCCAGACTTGCTATCGCAACTGATTGAACTGTGTTTCTGCTAAGGGGCTCTGAGCGGAGAGAGCTAAAGGTCGCTCGGGCGGCCTCTCCAAACTGAGAGAGTTCTTCGGTAAAACTAGATATCACTTTTGAAAGAGTAATTACTGCATCATTCCTCCCAGACATTGGCGTTGTGCCGGCATGCGCTGATGTTCCAATGATTTTCATATCGTACCAACGCATACCTTGAACTCCGGTGACTATCCCGATTTGAAGATCTTCTTTTTCAAGTATCGGTCCCTGTTCGATGTGGACCTCTAGCGCCGCTCGAACAGGAAAAGCACTGGCTGGAGTATCACCGGAGTAACCAATTTTCTTCAATTCGTCTTGAAAAGATTTTCCGTGAAGATCTTTTTGTTTGAGAATATCATCGAGAGAAATCTTCCCCGACCAAGCGCCGGAACCGGCCATGGCAGGGGAAAATCTGGACCCTTCTTCATTCGTCCAGGAGACAACTTCGATGGGGCCAAGCGTCCCTAATTCAGCGTCATTAAGTGTGTTAATAACTTCCAAGCCTGCCAAAACGCCATAAACACCGTCAAACTTCCCTCCGGTCGGCTGAGTATCGAGGTGTGATCCAAATAAAATCGGAGGTCTTTCAGAAATAAAACCAGGTCTTCGGGCGAAAATATTGCCAACCTTGTCGATTCGGACTTCACAGCCTGCACTCCTACACCACTCACAGAACAAGTCTCGACCAATTTTATCTTCGTGAGTAAGTGCCTGTCGGTTAGACCCCCCACCTGCTGTTTTTCCGACTTCAGACATCCTCATAAGGGAATCCCAGAGTCGCTTCCCGTTTACTCGTAGCTGGCTGTAATCAGGCATCTAAAGAGCCTCCGGCGGATACGATTGCATCAATTTGCCTACTTGGCTCTTTTCCAAGTAAACAATTGTGCACGAAGCCTCCCGTTACTCACATACTTACCTTATTAGGCCTGAGAGGTTCACGGTTTCTTGCTATAACTTTCAATTCGTTGCGGGGTAGAGCAGTCTGGTAGCTCGTCGGGCTCATAACCCGGAGGTCGGGGGTTCGAATCCCTCCCCCGCTACCAATTTAAGCGCCTGGAATCGTTATGGTTCCGGGCGCCTTTTGGTTCTAATTGACGTCACCTTCAGAAGCAAACAAAGTGGGCAAGCCCGAGCAGCACGAAATCCTAAACTGAACCACCCTAATGTGGTCTCTGGATGTCACTAATGACCCCATTTCCGTGTGAACAGAAAATCACCTATTTGAAATAAATTCAATACTTTAGGTAGGATACCTTTAGGTCATTTCTTTAATTTAAAGCAACTATACCTAAATTAGATCTTTGAGATCGGATCGATTCCGGGGTTTTTAGAGCCTTTCTCCTATTAGGGCACCGAAGTCTTCTTTTCGTATGGTAATTTTCTCATGGGTAAATTAGACCAACTGGTCCGAGGAGGAGATATGGAGCTAGGAATCGTGATCGCAGAAGGGACAGAGGGATGGAAGACTGCAGCCCGAGCGGAAAAGCTCGGTTATAGCGGCGTTTGGTTCGAAGATAGCCAAATGGTCGCTGCTGACCCTGTAGCGATGATGGCTCTGGCGGCTGTCAATACGACCAAGGTAACACTGGGCTCAGGTGTATTGATCCCTTCTAACCGCATTGCACCGCAGGCTGCGAACAGTTTCGCGACGTTAAATAGCCTCGCACCAGGCAGAGTTCTTATGGGGATCGGAACCGGCTTTTCAGGACGGCGAGCAATGGGCCACCCTCCGGTCACTCGTCGAGAGCTAAAACGCTACGTTGAGACATTCAATGCGCTTATTCGTCGAGAAACGGTGGAATGGGATTTTGAAGGTCGAACTCGAAAGATTAAGTTTGTTCATCCCGAACATACTTTTAGCAGTGATGAGGAAGTGGGCGTTTACGTTGCGGCACAAGGACCGAAAATGCGAGAGCTAACAGCCGAGGTTGATGCTCATTGGATGGCTCTATACACGCAACCTGACATAGCAGGGACAGACATGGCAGATATGCGTCGGGCCCGCACTGCCTTAGGTAAAGATCCTAATTCAACTAGATCAGTAATACTCATGGGTGGAACTCCCCTAGATCCAGGAGAACCCGCTGATAGTCCGAAGGCCATGGCTCGTGGAGGGCCATTAGCGGCGTGTTATATGCATAGCCTCATAGAATCGGAAGCTGATGCCGTAGGGAAAGGCTTGAACCCGCCCGAAGGCCTCGACGACAACCCTTACGTTGCGGGTTATCGCGAGCTCTACAGTGGCTATGAACCCGCAGACGCTCGATATCTTAGTCTACACAGAGGGCACGCTTGGTTTCTTCGCGACGACGAGAAGCACCTCATAACGGGTGATCTTATCAAACAGACCACAATGACTGCTGAAGTCGACGAGCTTAGAGAACGCTTCCAGGAGCTTAAAAGGCTCGGAGATGATCAGGCTATCTTTCTTGTTCACGCTGGAGAAGAAGCAGTCCTTGAGGATTGGGAGAGAGTGATGGAAGGTGTTTAGAAATATCTGACATATGCACTGGTGGTGTTATCCCGAAAATTCTCCTCTTAATTTAAGAGATAGAGCTGAACCTACGCCTGACATTTAA
>CAYOGP010000290.1:0-2894 GCA_964403555.1 uncultured Spirochaetales bacterium
AGGCCGGCCTTTCTGGCGGGCCTTTTGAACTGATGGGTAACCGTAGACGGGGTTCGGGGACTTCCATCCGGGTGACCGAAGACCAGATTAGCCTCGGAAATAGGGATACCCAATAGATCTATCGCTTGTTCATGTTTCGCTCTATGTTCTTTTAGAATCAGGCAAGTAGAAGGTGCCAGATCCAATGTCCTTGCACCACTAGATGTTTTCGGCTCCTCTGTCACGTACGTGCCGTTTTGCAGGCGAACCAGTGATCGTCGGATCGTCATGAGGGCCATGTCTAGGTCCAGGTCACTCCATTGAAGGCCAAGAAGCTCGCTACGTCGGATTCCTGTCCAGATAAGAGTATGGAATATCGTCCGCCACGGCTCTGCTGTACAACTGTCTAGGAATCTGCGTATTTCGTTCACAGAGAGCGCTCTCATCTCTTTTTTATGGGCTCTGGGAGCTTCAACCGCGATACCCACGTTATGGGTTATTAAATTCCATTTAACAGCGTCTGAGAGGCAATCTGAGATTAAGTGGTGGTGTTTGGTTATCGTACTTGCGCTTAGATTCGATAATTTGGAATCGTAGTATTCGATCAGGTGATCAGGCCTCAGGTCGACTATATTGATGTCCCCTAGGGTGTCTACGATATGTTTCACCCTTTGGCGGTAGCCGTCCATCGTACTTCCTCGTACCCGTTTGGAGACGTAACGTTCTAACCACTCAGTCAAGAAACTTCCGAACGTGGTATTGGAAGCTTTGATGTTCAGTCCAGTCTCGATTTGAGCCAATAATTCGCTTAGTCGGCTCTCGGCCTGTCTTTTGGTGGTAAATCCACTCTCCCATTTGCGGCTTCGGTTCCCAGAACCATCTTGCAGGTTCACGATTATCGAATAACGGCTCCCCCGTTTTATGATCGAACCTCTGCCGCGCCTTGGTTTACTGTTCCCTGCTGTCACCCGCGATACCTCCTCACACTTCAGGGAAATCGCAACTTATTCTGTACATTTATACTCTTCACGAACGAATCGTACGCTGTTTTCCCTTCCGGAGTTGCGTATAAATCAGCGGCTTTGGACCAGACATCATTTTCCTGATTCTCGAAATATATCTTGTCCGCAGACCGTTCCCAGTCTGTGTTCTCGGACGCTTGGAACCGGCCTTCAGCGATGAAACGTTCCCGGTCGAGCCTGGCTATCTCCCATTCCAGTTGTTTCCATTGGTCGATTCCCGCATCCATGTCAAGATCTTTTTCGTTTGAAATCGGGTCTTCCACGAATCCCCGTAATCCCAGCTCGTCGATCTTTGTGTCTTCAAAGTATTCCGGTCGTAGCCGTTTGAGGTCAGATAAGAAGTCTCTGACTAGCAGGAGGGTGGTTTCTGGCTTACCGCCTTTGATTACGCCCGAGAATTCTAGTAAAGCCCTGTCTAGCGTGCGTGTATCGAACGGCTGCCTGAGCAGCCTCGCCATAAGTTCCCCTTTGGCATAAGTTACTGCGAACCTGAATAACAGATAGGCATGAACTGGAGAGGATATGTCGAAGAACCTGGCTATCTTGAGAGCCCATCTAGCCTCCTCCACGTACATTTTCGAAGGGACAGGGCCTTCGACTTCGGTCCGTATGTAATGAAGAGTCAGTAGAACGGGTACTTTCCCCGGGTCTTCATACCATTCGTGCTGCCATAGGCAGAGCTCGGCTTGCGGCTCCAGTTTCATCACGCCCGTATTCAGCTTCTTAACCTCATCTTGAACGAACCTCAGGCTCGGAGGTTTTATTGGCTCCTCTTTCAGAAGATTGTGTATGGCTGTTCCGCCTAGAGACATATCTTCGGACCAAAGTTCTGCGATCATCTGGCGTATTTTCGAGTGAATCAAGGTTATGAGCCCCTTAAAATCGGGTTTTGCGTAAATGCGTATTTCTATTATTTAATTGCGCGTTCCTGATTGAATTAACATAATAAAATACGTACAAACAAAGATAACATAAGGGATTACGAAATGGAATTGCGCAGTATAGATAAATTAACGATGACTGTAGAGGAAGCGGGAAAGTTGCTTGGCATCGGAAGATCTTCGGCTTATGGAGCTATACGTAGAGGGGAATTACCGTTTCTAAAGATTGGTAGCAGGATTTTGGTACCGAGGTCTGCGTTACTCCGAAAAATAGAAGATTTTCAACAAGGCTAAGACTTGAATAGAGGAGCTGAGCGGACGGGAGTGACTACCCAGCCGTGAGCGCAGCGTACCGGTGAGGTGGTGGGCTTCTTATAGGGACCTGCCACCGACCTATTACCGGGTGCTGCTGTGAACAAAATGTCCTAGGGGTCCAGGGGGCAGGGCCCCCGGAATAGTACAGGCGATGTATTTAGACCACATGCGCCGGAAATGCCTTCACTGGCTTGAATGGGAGGATTGCGTCAAAAAACTAAAGAATTTAGGCATAAAAAGAGGCCCAGTGCTGCGAACGCTGGGCCTGTCCCATCCCATAGGAGGGACCATGCAAGAACTGATTTTACCACTAGGTTATGAGGATATACCGGATGCGTTCGCGGAATGGATCACTGATATGGCCGAATGGGCCTGGTTCGTAACTCTCACTTTTAGAGACATCACATCTACGTTCGCAACACTGAAACCACAAAGCCCTCGTTTCTTGTCCGGAATTCCGATTAAAGGTCCCAAGAATATCCGCCCTGGGATCAGACTAGGAGATTCTACCGGCACTAATTGGGACAAACCAGGTATTGCCTATGCTAATAAAGCTTGGCGTGAGTTCCAGGAAGTTAGCAAAGGATACGTACATAAGGATCGTCGTAAGTGGGTGCGGGTATTGGAGAACCAGAAAGGACGGGGAGTTCCCCACGTACATGCTTTGATCACCGCGCAGGGGGAAGGCTTGATGGCC
>CAYOGP010000291.1:0-2872 GCA_964403555.1 uncultured Spirochaetales bacterium
AAGATAGAGCGAGACTTCATGGAAAACCGATACCTAGCTTGGAGAGAGTGAAAGCATCATCTGATAGGAACCTTGCCGTCCTTCTTCCTCAACTCAAATGGCTGGAGAGTTTTGTTCCGGGTGATTCACGGTTCCTTTTCGGTGATGAGGCGAGCTATGCCGACATAGTGGTATATCATCCTCTTCACCTCTTGGATCGACTCGATCCTGATAATGATCTCTTGAGGGAGTACCCAAAAATTTTAGCTTGGAAAAGTCGCGTTCTTGAGCTTGGGCAAGGTATTTCCCGAGATCTCTCACCACAGGACGCGCTTCGTATCGCGAAGGAGAGCGAACCTGTTGAAGTAGAGAACATGGAGATTTCCGAACTGGAAAGATTGAAAGTAGGGCAAGTTATTTCGATAACTCCCGCCGACGAGGTGTCACCAAGTACCGGAGTGTTGTTGTCTTTAAAAGATAACGAAGTGACTATCCGTATCTCAAATGATGAGGTCGGAGCGGCCAACGTACATTTCCCGAGAATAGGGTACCGACTTAGAGGAATTAAAGAGAAGGTTTCTATATGAAAAAAGCAGTAATTCTTGGTGTAGGACCGCTCGAGGGTTTGGGAGGTGCACTTTGTCTCCGCTTTGCTCGCGAGGGACTCCATGTGCTCGTTGCTGGCAGATCCGAGAAAAAACTTGAGAAAGTGGTGGAGGAGATCACAAAAAATGGAAACGTGGCGACGAGCGTTGTTACTGATGCAACTTCTGATGAAGATATCAAGAATCTTTTCGAAGTTGCTCAAAGTACAGGCCACGGAGATGTAGAGCTCGCAATTTATAATGCAGGGAATAACACGCCTGGGAAAATATCTGAAATGGACTCAGAGTATTTTGAAAATAGTTGGAGGGTTGGTTGCTTCGGTGGCTTCTTATTCGCGCGAGAAGCTATTCGTCGCCATAAAGAAGAGCCGTTAAGCCTGCTGTTTACGGGAGCTAGCGCGTCGTTGCGAGGGAGGGCTGGTTTCGGCGCGTTTAATTCGGCCAAGGGTGCATTGCGCAATCTCGCGCAGGCCTTAGCGAAGGAGTGTGCAGGATCGGGTATCCATGTAGGCCATGTCGTGGTTGACGGGCCTATTTGGGGTGAGAAGATTAAGGTTCGATATCCCGAATGGGTTGCTGAAAAAGGTGAAGAGGCGATGATTTCCTTAGAAGGTCTTACTGATGCGTACTTTTACCTTTATAAGCAACGCCGGCGTGCGTGGACCTTTGAAGTTGACTTAAGAACGTCTCTAGAGAAATGGTAATCCCCTTGGGGGTTTTTTGTTTCTATGCTGCCAGCTCTTCGTGATATTCTTGTATTAGTCGCCAGTTAAGGCATAAAAGGAGGAGGTTTCATGGGACTTCCAAATGGTCTTCATCACATTGCAATAGCAACCAAGAATTTAAAATCTCAGATCGAATTCTTTACTCAAGCCTGTGGAATGGAATTAACAGCATTGTATTGGATGCACGGTGTAGAGAAGACATTTCACGCATTTCTTCGGATGGGTGATGCCTATGTTGCTTTTGTCCAGGGTCCGGAAATGGATGAACTGGATGGTGAGATCGGAGTTTCACACGCTTCATGGACAGCAGGGCCGGTAGCACCTGGAGTAATGCAACACCTGGCTTTTAACGTCGATAATGACGAGGCGCTCTACGCTTTGCGAGACCGATTACGCTCACACGATGTATGGGTGTGGGGGCCGATCGACCATGGCCTTTGTCGGTCGATGTACTTCACGGGGCCGGAAGGTCTAATGCTTGAATTCGCTACGTCAGATGTACCGATTGACGGAGAGGTTTGGATTGATCCCGAAGTACAGGAAATGGCAGGAATTAATGAAGAGGAACTTAAGAAGTACAAATCACCTCCCGCATTTGTGTCGAAGGGTGGAGAGGTCCAAAACCCCTCTATTGATCCGACGGAGCTTCCGATGGATCTTCCGCCTGGTCTAGATCTATACGAGATGTCAGATGATGAAGTGTTTGAAAAACTTTCAGAAAATACTCCTCCGGTCCTTCCTAAGTGAGAATGCCAATTATTTGATCTGTTGGAACACTTAGATAGTTCCCGGCATTAGTCATTAGGGATCTTGATAAATGTTGAACTTTGGTCTTCTGTTACCTTTTAGAAATCCGAAAAAATGGGCCCGTTCTTTCGCTGATATTTACGCGGAACATATTGACTCGGCTGTCTATGCAGAGGAATTGGGTTATGACACGATATGGACAACGGAACATCATTTCTCGGAGGATGGATGGTCGCCTAGTTTGCTCCCCATTCTGTCAGCAATTGGAGCGCGAACGACGACAATTCGAATTGGTACTTTTGTAATCGTCTTGCCTTTTCATCATCCGGTACGCATCGCTGAAGATGCGGCTACTGTCGATATAATTTCTAATGGACGACTTGATTTAGGTTTCGGTCAAGGGTATTGGCTGAGTGAATTTGCGAGTTTCAATATTTCTCGTAAACAAAGAGTGTCTCGATTAACTGAAGGAATTGAAATTATTAAGCATTGTTTCGAGGATGAAAGCTTTTCCTTCGATGGTAAGTATTGGCAGCTAAGAGATATAGAGCTCAGTCCGCGACCTATACAAAAACCAAGCCCTCCTATCTGGGTAGCGGCACAAGCTGAGAATTCGGCGCGAAGAGTTGCACGGCTGGGACATCACCTTTCAGGCACAGGTGGCGAGGATCTTCAGCGGTACTATGACTCTGAGCTAGAGAAAATGGGACGCTCCGTTGACCAACACCTCATTTCACAATGTCGCGCTGTTTATTTAGCTGAGACGGAAAAAAAGGCTTGGGATGACTGTGAAGAACACTTGCACTACATGATGTC
>CAYOGP010000292.1:0-2531 GCA_964403555.1 uncultured Spirochaetales bacterium
ACATTTACCAATGCCACGAATGACAAACACTTTTATGTTAGCGGGAGACGAAGAACCCGAAGATCTTATACGATCCGTTCAAAAAGGACTTTATGCTGTTTCATTCGGCGGCGGTCAAGTCGATATAACTAATGGAAAATTCGTCTTCAATGCTACAGAAGCGTACGAAATCGAAAACGGAGTAATTCAATCTCCCGTCCGAGGGGCCACACTTATTGGCAATGGTCCCGACGTATTAACTCGAATACAAGGAATCGGCAATGATCTCGAACTTGACAGAGGCGTGGGCACCTGTGGAAAGGACGGACAATCTGTACCAGTCGGTGTCGGTATGCCTACGGTTCGCTTAAACGCAATAACTGTTGGAGGAACTGAAGGTTGAGTGTAGATATACTCGAGATGGTACTTAGCCGAGCACAGAAAGCGGGAGCAGCCCAGGTCGACGCGTTATTAATAAGAAGTAACGCAATTGAGACTCGTGTTCGTAAAGATGAAATTGACTTCGTTAAGCAATCTAGTGAACGAAGCCTTGGTCTTCGAGCAATGATCGAGACCCGAGATGGAATCTGTACTGCCGTGACCTCTACAAGTGACCTTTCAACAGACTCTCTGATGGATCTAGTCGACGCAACCGCCAACCTTGCTAAGGCTACCGCTCCAGACCCGTTCGCCGGATTACCACAAAAAGAATTTGTAGACGACAACGCAAATCTCGAACTTTTTGACGAAAATGACAAGTCGTTTTCAGTCGACAATCATATAGAAGAAGCTAGAACTGCAGAGCTCGCGGCGCGCAATCACGACGATCGGATCAGTAATTCGGAAGGTTCTGAATCAAGTGCGGAGTTTCTTGAGGTTCACTATGCGAACTCCAAAAATTTCTTCGGCACTTTTTCTAGTGCGAGACATAGCTTGTTCTCGATGCCAATAGCAAAAGAAAATGATTCCATGCAAACCGACTTTTGGGCAACGACTGCGCGAAAACGAAGCGCTTTAGAAAATGCTGAACTGGTGGGCCGCCGCGCTGCAGAACGAGCGATTCGTCGCCTTGGGGCGATAAAGGTACCTACGTGCGAAGTCCCTGTAATTTTCGATCCACTCACTTCAAGAAGTATACTCTCACATGTTGCGACATGTGTTACTGGATCGGCCGTGTATCGAAAGACTTCTTTCCTGGCAGAAAAACTCGGCGACAATATCGCTAATTCACGACTTACCATAATCGATGACGGTAGACTCAAAGGAGGACTTGGAAGTCGCCCATTCGATGGAGAGGGCCTACCTACGCGAAGAACAATGATCGTCGAAAAGGGTCGACTCGGTAGCTTCCTTTTGGACGCATACTCTGCAAAAAAGCTTAACCTAACTTCTACAGGTAGCGCCTCAAGATCCGCAAGCAGCCGTCCCAGCCCGGCCCCCAGTAACATCTGGATCGAACCCGGAGAGCTACCGCCTGAAAAGCTGATTTCAGAAGTAAAAAATGGACTTTATGTTACGTCTCTATTTGGACATGGCTTTAACCCAACCACGGGAGACTTTTCAAGAGGCGCTGCAGGACTTTGGATATCAGAAGGAGAAATTTCCCATCCGGTCGAAGAGATTACGATCGCAGGAAATCTTTCCAAAATGCTTTTATCCGTAGACGGCATAGGAAATGATTTACTCTGGCAAGGAAATATTGCTGCTCCTACTATCCGAATCTCTGAAATGACAGTTGCGGGAGAGTCTTAGCGTTTTACAATCATATCGCTAAGAAAGGAGTTGTATTTTGAATCAAACTGCCCAAACGATGCAGGGATTAAGCCTGCCGGATACGGATGTTCTCTCTGAACAAGTAACCGTTGCTCTCGGCCAAAACCCTAGTGTCTTCACAGGACCAGGCACCAATACTTATCTCATAGGCACTGGACCACAACGTTTACTACTTGATACGGGAGAGGGTCGCGAGAGCTACCTACCCGTACTCGAATCTGCAATTGAGAGCGCTGGCTGCCAAGGTATTCAAGAAATAGTACTAACACATGGACACCGCGATCATCTGGGTGGTGTAGCCCAAATCCGAAAACGATTTGGACCTTTACGAGTTCATAAACTTCGTTATCCGGACTTTGACGATCCACACGACCTAGAAGCGAACGCTCTATCAAACGGTGATCGAATTGAAACAGAAGGAGCCACTCTTTGCGCTCATCACACTCCTGGGCATGCCCCTGATCATCTCGTCTATGTTTTGGAAGAGGAAGGATCCATGTTTTCTGGTGATAACATTTTAGGCGTTGGAACAACAGTAATTCCGATGGAAACCGGAGACCTAAGACAATACATGAACTCTCTTGAGGATATGCTTGAACTAAGACCCAAACGTATTTACCCAGCTCATGGCCCCGTAATTGAAGACGGCTGCGAAAAAATCCGCGAGTACATTTCCCACCGAATGGCCAGAGAGACACAGGTAGTGGAATGCCTCAAAAAGGAATCTCTCACCCCTATTGAAATCGTCAGAATAATATATGCTTCCTATCCCGAAAATC
>CAYOGP010000292.1:2541-2864 GCA_964403555.1 uncultured Spirochaetales bacterium
AGAGAACAAAGTCACGCGGGGCTCCTCAAATCCTATGAACACCTCCTGGAAGCTAATTTAAGCCCTTGAGCAAGACGAAGGTGGCTCATTGAAAGAAAATGAATTCTATGCCGACAAGAGAAAAGACTCACAAGGTCCTTTAGAAGGAGTACGCGTTATTGAACTCACTACGACATGGGCAGGACCCATGTGTGGCTGCATGCTCGCCGATATGGGTGCCGACGTTATTAAAGTAGAACACCCTAAGGGCGACGTTGCGAGAAGTGCCCCTCCAATACTTCCCGGAACACATCCACCACTATCATTTATGCAAGCGACAATCA
>CAYOGP010000293.1:0-2860 GCA_964403555.1 uncultured Spirochaetales bacterium
TTTGCATTTTCAACGACCTTCCTGGAATACTTTTTAAAATTTGGATGCGCTGCCTCACGAAACGCTACCGCCTTTCCGGCAATAACGTGGACTAAGGGACCCCCTTGTCCACCTGGGAAAACTGCGCGATTTATAGCCTTCGCGTGTTCGGAGTCATTGGTTAAAATCAGACCGCCGCGTGGGCCTCGTAATGTCTTATGCGTTGTTGTAGTTACAATATGTGCTTTTCCAACGGGAGTTGGGTGTTCGCCAGTAGCAACGAGTCCAGCAATATGAGCAATATCCGCAAAAAGCAATGCTCCAACTTCATCTGCAATACTTCGAAAAGCATCGAAATCAAGAGTGCGGGAATACGCAGTAGTCCCACATTGAATTAATTTCGGACGATATTCCTTTGCCAATCGTCTCACCTTGTCATAATCAATTTGTTCCGTGTCCTCTCTGACGCCGTAGGAAATTACGTTATAGAGCTGACCCGAAAAATTTACTGGGCTCCCATGGGTCAAGTGACCCCCATGGTCTAAATCCATCGCTAGGATCGTGTCTCCAATGTTTATGCTGGCGCGATACACGGCCTCATTAGCTTGAGAACCTGAATGAGGTTGAACATTTGCAAATTGAGTTCCAAAAAGGCTTTTGGCCCTCTCAATCGCAATTGTCTCGATTTGATCGACAATGTCGCAACCCCCGTAGTACCTTTTGCCTGGATAGCCTTCAGCATACTTATTTGTGGCTACGGAACCCGTCGCTTCTAGAACCGCCTCAGAAACAAAATTCTCCGAGGCAATAAGTTCGAGATTCAGCGCCTGGCGTTTTGCTTCTTTACGCAAGAGACTCGCAACTTTCGGATCTTCTCGTTGAAGGTCGGCTCCTCCAGCACCAGGAGTAACTGAGTCGACTTTCGCAACTCTGCCCTCGTGGCGTCCGCCTTCAAAAGAAGTTTCGAGCCAAGTATGCAAAATAACCCAGGCTTCTTCTGGATCCTGACTATCTGCTGAAAATGCCAGTATGTTCGAATCGTTATGCTTTCGAGATAGAGCTGCAGCAGGTTCGTCGTGTACTAGCGCCGCTCGTACACCTGGGAAACGGTTGGCCGTATAGCTAACCCCCAAACCCGAACCACAAATGACTACACCTCGATGAGCCAAACCCGTCGATACTGCGTGAGCCGCTGGAGCCGAATAGTCGGGATAGTCGACAGGGGCGGAATCGTCCGTTCCGAAATCCATGACCTCATACCCAGAGGACGTCAGCTTATCAGACAAAAACCTCTTGAGCGCAAAGCCACGATGATCATTACCTAAAGCAATCAGATCAGCCATCCATTCTCCCCTGAAAGAGTCCTAAATCTAAAAGATCCAAGTCTGGCTACCCACCTAGCAATTAACGGTTCCCAGCTTTCGAAAGCTGTAGAGCCTAATGGCGCCCCCCTGCCGGTAACAACAACACTTCGCCCCCGGCCGGCAAAGGCAGAGTCAGCTCGCAAGTTTTTTCTTTAGATAAGAAAGGGCAGCTCCAATAGTCTGGATTTTTTCGGCATCGTCATCTGGTATCTCTACGTCAAATTCTTCTTCCATCGCCATTACGAGTTCAACGATGTCAAGAGAATCTGCCCCGAGATCATCTACAAATGATGCTTCGGGCACTACTTCTTCCTTAGAAACGCCAAGTTGTTCAATTATTATTTCGCCAATTTGCTTTTCTAAGTCCATTTAAACCTCCTGCAGCCAAGAAAGCCACAACACTAATAAATCTAGTCTTCCTTAACCTTAATAAAATCGCATGCGCTCTCGAGTGTCTCGAGACTATTAATCGATCGTCTAACCATCCGACGATTAATTCTGGGAATCAAAGCAGAAAGGACTTCTCCGGGTCCAACCTCTAGCACGCCACTCACTCCGGCTGACACAAGAAATTCAACACTCTGAGTAAACCGTACAGGCTTCGTTACCTGAGATTTAAGGAGCGGCGCGAGTTCCTCTGGGGTTCCATAGGGCGCGGCAGTGACATTACTTATCACGGGTACTCTTGGTGTCCTCCATGGAATTTTCACAAGCAATTTTTCTAGACGCTCAGCCGCAGGCTCCATAAGAAGACAGTGAAACGGTGCGGAGACTGCCAACGTCATAGCTTTTTTCGCTCCAACACGCAGGGCTTCTTCACACGCTAGTCTTACCGCGTCACTATTACCGGCAACGACTGTCTGACTTGGAGCATTGTAGTTGGCTGGCTGCACAAGGCCCTCACCGGAATCTGTAACAATCTCACAAACCTGTTCAACCTTTTCGGCGGTGCATCCTAGAATGGCAGCCATCGCTCCCACCCCTTCCGCGGCCGCCTCCTGCATAAATTTTCCCCTTGCGCGAACAAGTCGTACTGCGTCCTCAAGGTCAAGAGCATCAGCAGCAACTAGTGCGCTGTACTCACCAAGACTATGGCCCACCAAAAATTTGGGAGCCAAGTCAAGCCTCTCTCTCAAGGCCTCAAGCATTGCAATCGTTGTTGTCAGGATAGCTGGCTGCTGATTCGCGGTGGCTCGAAGAGTTTCTTCATCGCCATCAAAACACAATTCACTCAGAGGGAACCCGATTGCTTGGTCAGCCCGCTCAAATACTTCTCTCGCTTTTGCCGAAACTTCATAAACATCCCGACCCATCCCGATCCGCTGAGAGCCCTGACCAGGGAAAAGCAAAGCATCCACCGAAGTTATTCCGCGTCAGTCTCAAGGTCTAATCGGTCACCATACCACCCGCAATTCCCACAAACGCGATGCGGAGCTTTTGGGGCACCGCAGTTCGAGCAAACCGATCGAGCGGGCGCCTTCAAAGCATCATGGCTGCGCCGTTTATCTCGCCGGGAG
>CAYOGP010000294.1:0-2850 GCA_964403555.1 uncultured Spirochaetales bacterium
AATGGCAATTCGTTCCCGACGACTCGGGTACAGTCAGAAATATACTCTTCCAACTGAAGACAAACGGGCCCCCAGGATTTCTAAGACCTTTTGCAACGGATGATGGTCGAGAAGCCAACATTCAATTTTTTTTCCCAGATCATAGAGGTGACACTATTCGCGAAGCTGTTGAAGCCGCACGCAGATTCATAGTCGAAAGACCGATTGGTGAAATCAATATCCGGCTTGACATTGAAAAAGCAGGCGATGACGAGACGTTTTTTAGTCGACGCAGCCTCATGGACAAACTTTATTACATGATCGGTCCTATGTTACCTGATCGAAAACATAACCTTGTAGCCAAGGTGCGAGACGAAGGGGACATTCAGCCAGACATCAAGGGTATTCGCGTTTCATCTCGAGAGGGCCTACCGAGCTGGGTAAAAGAGTTCCGTGAACGAGCCCTAGTCGATTACGAAAAAGAACGAACTTCAACACCGGACGGAGAAATCTTTTGGTGGCCTGAACGGCTTAGTGATTGGGAGCTTTCAGATGTCGATGCTTACTGGGAGGACGAGACACTCGGTGTTCGAGCTCTCGCAGTGAATACTAAGGATCTACTCGTCCAAGATCTCAAGGCGGTCGATCAAACGCCTAAATACCAGCCGACTCAGTCTTGGACCCGAGGTGTACAACTTGTTCTTGCTGGTGGGGTTATGGGGATTCTTGCCGCAGTGAATGATGAGGTGGAGCGCAGTCACATCGCGAACATCTCGCTTATATTACTGGTCATATATGTCCTTCAGACCCTGACATATCGCTCATTTTGGAGTGGAACGATCATTGTCATACAACTCGCTACGGCTACGATGCTTTCTTTGGCGTGGATGGCCTGGAAAGGTGTGGGTTTAAATATAAACACTCTACCGGTTCAGTCAGTCGGAGTTGGAATCGGTGTTGATTACGCAATATATATCGTTGACCGAATAAGGCAGGAAGTTGTTCATACTAAGGGCGATATCTCCGCCGCGATTCGTCGTGCGATAAGCACAACTGGCATGGCGGTAAGTTTTACAGCCACAACGATTGTTGGAGGAATCGCAACCTGGATTTTCTCAGATTTGCGTTTTCAAGCCGAAATGGCTCAGCTCCTCGTGATACTCATGGTCATAAATATGGTAGGTGCAATCACGGTGGTGCCGGCATTTTATGCGATTATAAAGCCGAAATTTGCTCGGAGACTTTTGGAAGAGTCTCTTCAGCAGGACTCTCCAACCGCCAACTAAACTGCCCAATCCATACTTTTGCCGTTGACTCTGTCACGGCTCGTGGCAAGTTTCACGGATATGCCTTACGACGCTCAAACTGCCCGGACCATCGAGAAACGATGGCAAGAGTATTGGAAAGAATCTCAGACCTTTCGTGTTGAAATAGATGAGAAACGCGAAAAGCTGTACATCCTCGACATGTTCCCCTACCCCTCAGGTACTGGTTTACATGTAGGACACCCCAAAGGCTACATCACTACAGATGTCCTTTCGCGATACAAAAGGATGAGAGGTTTCAACGTACTTCATACTATGGGCTGGGATGCCTTTGGACTTCCCGCTGAGCAGTATGCTATCGAAACAGGAACTCATCCCAGGGACACGACCAAAGCAAATATTGAAACGTACCGGCGCCAACTTATAGCTTTAGGACTCTCCTACGACTGGTCTCGAGAAATCGATACCACCGATCCCAGTTATGTCCGATGGACGCAATGGATTTTTCAAAAACTTTACGCACGTGGCCTCGCTTACGAAGAAGAAGTTCCCGTGAACTGGTGCCCCGTACTCGGAACTGTTCTCGCTAATGAGGAGGTGATCGACGGCAAAAGCGAACGCGGAGGACATCCAGTCATTCGTCAGCCCATGCGACAGTGGATGCTCAGAATCACTGATTATGCCGACCGCCTCCTTGATGACCTCGAAGAATTAGACTGGCCAGAAAGCATCAAAAAAATGCAACGTGACTGGATTGGGCGATCCGAGGGGGCACGCATTCGATTTGAAGTTGCCAATACTGATTTATTCATCGATGTCTTTACTACTCGGCCTGATACTCTTTTTGGTGCCACCTACATGGTCCTAGCACCAGATCACGAGCTTGTAGAACAAATTACTACAAAGAAGTGCTTACAAGACGTAAAGAATTACTCCGAAGTGGCATCCCGCAAAAGTGAAAGAGTTCGCATCGCAGACACTTCTAAAAAGACCGGTACCTTCACGGGAGCTTTCGTTACTAATCCGGCAACCGGCCAAGAAATTCCAGTCTGGATTGCAGATTACGTCCTCTCAGGCTACGGAACGGGTGCAATCATGGCTGTTCCAGCCCACGATGATCGCGACTACGCATTCGCTAAAGCCTATGATCTACCCATCGTTGAAGTTGTCTCTGGAGGGGATACTCGAAAGGCTGCCTTCGTTGGGAATGGAAGATCAATCAACTCCGGCTTTTTGGACACTTTAGAAACTGATGCCGCTAAAAGTTCAATGATCAACTGGCTCGAGGAAAACGACTTCGGCGAAGGTACTGTATCTTATAAGCTTCGAGACTGGCTCTTCGCTCGGCAAAGATATTGGGGAGAACCGTTCCCCCTACTTCACTTGGTGGACGGAACCGTCAAACTGGTTCCAGAAGGAGAGCTCCCTGTACTACTGCCTGAACTAGACGATTACAAGCCGAGCGGAAACTTCGAAACGCCATTATCTAGAGCAGAAGAGTGGATAACAACGACCGATTCGGAGACGGGCCAACCCGCTAGACGGGACGCGAATACCATGCCTCAGTGGGCGGGGAGTTGCTGGTATTTCCTACGATATTGCGACC
>CAYOGP010000295.1:0-2818 GCA_964403555.1 uncultured Spirochaetales bacterium
GGAGCGGAATATGTTGGGGACTTTACGGAGGGCGAGCGTACAGGGGAAGGGACCTCTACGTGGCCGGATGGTCGAAAATACGTTGGCGAGTGGAAGTCTGGGAAGGAACACGGTTTAGGAAGTCTAATGTTTGCGGACGGGACCATTCTTAGAGGGAGATTCTCCGAAGGGGCTTTCGTAAAGAAGTAAACGGCCATCGGAAGTCGATGCTCGTGTTGCAACGGGAGTATTTCTTTGAAAGCAATCCCCGGTTAAGCTCGGCAACTACTCGCAGTATTAAAGGGAAAGTTTTAAAGGAGGATTAATTGAAGGTCGGTGTAACTCTTAGAAATATGGGACCTGAATCCAGCAGAGAATCGCTATTGGAATGCGCGACTATGGCTGAGGAGGCTGGTCTAGACCATGTCTGGGTAGTCGATCATATCGCAATTCCTCCGGATGATGCAGAGGGTTCTGAGGGGCGTTATCTGGATCCCTTGGCGGCTTCTATGTTCCTGGCTGCAACAACATCAAAAATCGAATTTGGGATTTCAGTTCTCGTTCTCCCGTACAGGCCACCCTTACCTACGGCAAAGTGGGTCGCGACGATCCAGGAATTATCGGAAGGAAGATTCCATTTGGGAGTTGGTGTTGGCTGGATGAAAGAGGAGTTCAAAGCTCTCGGTGTGGAGAGGGCAAAGCGAGGAGAGATAACTAATGACACACTAGAGGTGATTCTTAAATGCTTTAATGCTCCCGACGACTGTGTAGAGATCAATGGCCAGAAAATCTTATTTCGACCGAGACCTCCTCGACCACCCATTTACGTTGGGGGGATGGGACTCGCGGCAAAAAGAAGGGCCGTTCGATATGGTGACGGATGGATGCCGATAAGGCTCGAGCCCGACGAATTGGAAAAAGAGATGCAATCGCTCGTAGACCTGGCCGAGGAAGCTAACCGGCCTGTGCCAAAGATTGTCTTTATGGGGGCGCTCCCTAGCGATAGGGTAGAGTCTTGCGAGCGACTTCAGGCTTTTGAAGAGCTGGGAGTTTCACACTTTATTGAGGTTAGTCGCTACACTGATCGAAAGTCTTTTGAGCAAAGGCTTGTCCGAGTCCGTCCCTGATGCGACTGAATACGGCTACCTTATAGCAACTGGATTTATTACAACTTGTACGGTGCCAACAAACCTTGGCTGTCCTAAGACGAACAGGAATTCGCTGACCTGATCCCTAGCTAAATCTGCCGTATGCATATTCTCTAAGATGTAGACGCCATTCTTCGCGAGGAGAGTTTGGTGAACTTCAAAAATTCGATCGGGGTTTTCGAAGGGAATCACTTCAACTCCCCATGTGTCTGCTCCGATGGCTACGACGTCTTTGGAAACTAGGTATTTTGCACCTGCAACTGTTAGTCCGGGCTCTCCCTTCATGAATCTTTCCGGTTCATTTTCCGCAATAGAGCTCCACCCGGTGTGCAAAAGAACGACGTCTCCCTTCTTTATCTCAAGATCTTGCTTTCTCAATGCAGATTGGATTTCTGCAGGACCAATTTGCGTTCCTGCTTCAAGGAATGCTTCCTTGGTGAGTGTAGTTAAATCTAGCAAGACGCCACGAGAGACAATGGGTGGTATTTCATGTGTGCTGAATTTCTTTATGCCCGCTGGGCCAAAAAAATCTCGAGCCTTTGTACCGTTGTAATACTCCGCTGCGATTCCAACGTGACCTAAACCATCAAGTTGGGAACCTATTCCCATATGAGAGAAAATCGCATCGTCCATTCCGCTCATTTGATTTATGCCCCAATGTTCTCCAGAGCCGTTTCCGCTGGCCATTGTGATAATGCGGTAGCTTCGGCCCGGATATGCCGGGGTATTAGGCCCTGTGGGAATTCCTAAAGCATACGTTTTACCGGAAGTAACGAGACGCGCGGCTTCCAGGACTTTTTCAGGGGAGAGAAGATTGATTGCACCAAGCGTGTCATTTTCTCCAAATCTTGAAGGAAACCACCTTTGAGGCGACTCGCTCTCAGAAGAGATCTGGTCAAGTTTCGTAGGTGGATGCGTTTGTTCTTCAACTGGGGTGGCTGACAACCCAATTGCAAGACACATGATTCCTGAAAGCGTTGCCAGGGGCGTAATAAGAATCGAAAGCATACTTGAAATTAGTTCTCTCATTGGGGCTCCTAAAAAGTTGTCCATGACGAGATTTAAATCGTTTCAATCGTTATCGATAGAGTGCCTCGAGTGCTATCGTTTTGGAAGCATTTATTGGAGGTGTAGATCATGAGTCAATCTATTGATTCGCTGCAGCAAAATTTATCGGACCAACCATTGCGAGTAGATCCGAGTAAGCAATTTACACACGAGGCTCTTCCAGACGCGAGTCATGATGAGTTCTCGCGCCAGGAGTTTGTGAAGAGCCTCAAACTGCATATCGCAACGCAGATTGCTCCGCGAAACCGGGATGTGTATGAAAAGAAAGTCAAGCCGAATTTTGTTAATGAGGAAGGTCGAGATCCGCGAAGCCGTCATGAAGTCCGTCCTAAGATGGCCGAAGAGTCTTACTATCAGTTTTGGAGTGGATTATTGAGGACAAGTCAGGAAATGATGTGGGAGTCGGTTGCGAGTTCCGTGGAGCGTCAACTTCCCGAGCTCGTTGGGGCGGCGAGAGAATCGAGTAGAGGAGCTGGGGGTAGTCTTCGCCTAGATGGGGACCTCGCAGTGCCCAAGTATCACACTGCAGTTGACATACACTGTCAACCCGGAGGGTACCACACGGAATTGACTAGCGACGATGTAGCCGCTGGTGCAATTTATGATCGAGCGGTTTATTTGTA
>CAYOGP010000296.1:0-2805 GCA_964403555.1 uncultured Spirochaetales bacterium
CCTTCTTGGCTAACTTTTTCTTGATAGGGGAGGTCGACTTTTTTGCAGAAGCCGTCTTTCTAGAGGCCTTCTTTTTCGCGGTTGTTTTGTTTTGAGCCACTTTACGCCCTATTGAACTTCCAGTTTTTTTTCGACTCGCGCTCATTCTTTTGCTCCAGTAAGGCCCATAGACGTTCATTCAGGAGCTCTCTAATCGTAGTGCTACGAAAGTTGCTCCCAGACGGGGGGTTTACGGAGGACTTCAGGCGAGGCGGATAGCAAAGCCACCGAAAATCGCCAGTCCAAAGCCCCAAATTTGCACGGAGTTAGGGGCGGAAAATGGGACGGATTCGTCCGATTTCATACGGAGAACATCAAGAAATGGAGGTTTAGGTTGCCTTTAGAATTTTATGGGTTTTCTAAAAATTAGCGGCACAAGGCAAAAATGCTCTGGCTACTTAAATTTTGTCGTTAACTCGAATTTTCAAGAATCCTGCATTCAGGCTCTTACTGCTCTCGATCTCGAACCCATTTTAACATCTGCTGAAACTTTTCTGCTCCGTCTTGCAACGTTGCATCGACATCGGTTAATGATCCATAAAACGTCTTTTCGGACGCATCCTCCATTTCTAACCCTTCGCGATAGGTGACCATCCCCCCTTCATCAATTAGCTTCTTGTATCGCTTCACCATCACCGGATTGTTGCCTGCAACCATCCGAGCGACTTCTACTGCCCTGTCATCCAGATCTTGCCTTGATGGTAAGACCTGAGAGACAAGCCCCCACGTAAGGGCCATCTCAGCATCGATCGGGTACGACGACATTGTCGCGAGTTTGGCGTTGTTCGCGCCACAAACTTCCGCGAGCCTTTGGGAAATACGCCGGCCGGGATGAACCCCATATTTCGGATGGTTATCCATAAAGACAGCTTCTTTTGAGGCCAACAAGAAATCGCAACAAAGAGCAACTTCAAAACCACCAGTAACTGCTGCCCCATTAACCGCTCCGACAATGGGGAAGGGACATTCCCACATTGCAAACCAGCAATCACCTTTTCTAGGAACGCCTTCGTTGATGTAATCGCCAGCGAGACTCGCAATATCAAGTCCCACCGCAAAAGAGATACCCTCGGCCCGTAAAATGACCGCGCGAATTGAATCGAGGTTTGGGTCTGGATCAGCCATTGCAGTAATGGAATCAAAGGCCTGAGCCAAAGCCGCCATCATCTCAACGCTCATGACGTTAAGTTCATCAGCGGTATTAATCGTAACCGCAAGAATCCGTTCGTCATCAAGGAGCCGTTCCACTAGCACCTCATCATGGTCCCCATATGACGCGATTTTCTTTGATTTTATCATATTTTCCCTTTATTTTCAGTATCTTGAAGATTAACGTCTAAACTCTTTTATAGGTACCGTTATCGCACATAAAATAAAAGCCATTAACCGATATGAAGGTACGATATCGTAGACTTTCGGACATGCGTCCCGATTGTTTTTATTTCGATTTTGTGAGTGCCTCTAGTCCTGAAACTAAAAGCCGGGAGAACAGGTTTCTTAGGTTTCAAACTTCACCCAAATCACGTAGGTGACCGCCTATTTTACCGATTGGATTTTTATCGGATGTCAAACCCAGACAAAGCAAACATAAAAGTTCTAAAGCGCTTCTTTTCAAGCCGCTCGGCCGTTTTTAAGGACCTAGCTATCACGGGTTTTTGGCCATTAACCTTGGTAACCAACAACGAAACGACCCAACCAGCCCATTACCATGACCTTGATTCTCATGCCTATATCATGGAGGGAAAGGTAGTAATCACTGATATTGCAAAACAGGCAAACTATGAATTGGAGCCTGGTGATAAGGTCATCATCCCAGCTTATACCGAGCATTTGGAGGCTGAGTCAAGTAGCCGAGTTACTTACATAATTTCGATTCCAGAGGCTCGCGCACTGAGAGAGTTTTTACCCGCAATTAGAAAAAAGGGAGACGCCTAGGTTTCAAATGGTTTCTCGAGCGCGAAGGTCTATTTAACATAATATATATTATCGGAGATAATATATATCTTTAAGGTGCGGTTAGAACGACCTATCTTTTCTCGATGACCTCTTTTTTCACTACTACACAAAAAACCATTGTCACGATCACCCTGCTTTTGGGAACGCTTATTCTTGGTAACCCTGCTAATTCCACTGCTGAAAAAACCAACGAAATATCTAACGAACGAGCCACCGCTTATTTCATTTCTCCTGCGCCTGACTCAGTAATCCCCAGCCCCGTAACTGTTCGTTTCGGCTTAAGGCACATGGGAATTGCGCCGGCCGGAATCGCCTTTCCTTTGACTGGGCACCATCACCTTTTAGTTGATCAAGAATTACCTTCAGACCTCACGCTACCCCTACCGAGTACCGAAAAGATTCTTCATTTTGGCAAAGGCCAGACTGAAGTGGAGCTAGCTCTGCCACCCGGAGAACACCGGCTGCAACTTCTCCTGGGAGACCACCTTCACAGACCTCATACACCGCCCGTCCTCTCAGAACCAATCCACATAATGGTTCAGTAAGTTCCTTTGAAGAAGAAAAATAAGGATCTGGCTACAACTTAAAAAACAACCTCAGTCGTGCGTTCACTGAGCCTTGCTTACTAAGAGACTTAACCTGTGTCTTACGTGGGGAAGCAGTTGGAAGTCTGGTGATTCGCTCTCAAGCCTCAAAAAGAAGGCCACGGCTCTTTGATCGTCTCCAGCCTCTGCCGAGGTTCTGGCTGCTTCACCTAACGCCTCAAACCGTGCAGGAAAGGCTTCCTCCAGACTAGCGAGCTCATACTCA
>CAYOGP010000297.1:0-2795 GCA_964403555.1 uncultured Spirochaetales bacterium
AAACACGAAGCCGTTCAAATGGTCGCAGTAATTGGCGTGCCTGACCCCGTTCGAACCGAGACGATCAAGGCTTTTATCATTCCTGCGCCAGATGTAACACCAAGTGAAGATTTAGCTGAAGAGCTAAAGAACGACGTGCGAGGGCGCCTTGCTAAACACGAAGTACCACGTTTTATCGAATTTGTTGAGGAACTTCCGATGACTACGACCGGGAAGATAATGCGAAGAGAACTCCGGGATAAAGAAGCTCAAAGTTCCTAGTCATAAATTTCGTTCCGCGCCAAAATCGAAAGAGTTGGTCGATACGCTAACCGACACTGACTAAGGCAGGTTATTCTATATCACCCTTATTTCGGGCACCTCCCACCAGGAGTCCGGAAAACCCAACGACCGTTGCTAAGCCCATGTATGCCGTCGGGTAGCTATCAGTTAGGTAGACTACGGCGCTAAATAGCGCGGGACCAACCACCAGGCCCGAGTAAAGAAAACATACCGTCGTTCCAACAGCTGAAGCTAGTTGCTCTTTCGGAATATCTTTTACCACTTCGGCCAAGAAGATTCCGTTCCATCCAGCAATGGTCATTCCTAACAATGCACAGATAAATCCGATGGCTACAAAAGACCAATTCTCATCAGTTGAAGCCAGCCCAATCAAAGAAACCGACCCCATAATAGAAATTGCTACTAACAGAATTCTTCCCGGAATCCACCTCTCGGACAAATAACCCCATACTAAACGAGAGACGAAACCTCCAATCTGGACTATCGCAAGAGCAAAACCTGCTAGCCGGTATTCTACACCAATCCTTTCCACCATATCGATGACTAGGAATGTAAATACGCACATCTGAGATGCAGAAAACACGAAAGAGAACACAGTAAGATTGCGCAGACGAGAATTGCTAAAAACTAACGCGAGAGCAAAAGTTCGACTCTGTTCCTCCTCTGTTCTCCCTTCATCGGTAAATTTGCGAAGTGGCTGAACAGCAAAAGCGAACAAGAAACCGAAGGCGGTCACACAAAGAAGTGCAGCTTGCCAACCCCACTTTAAAGCAATAGAGGGTAGTAAAGCTCCTCCCAGCATGACTCCAATTGGCGCCGCTGCTTGTTTAATCGCTAACACAAGAGGACGTTCATGGTCCTGCGTTACATTTGTTAGTATCTGTGTGGAACCAGGGGTAAACGGGCCATAGCCAAAGCCAACCAAAAGCCCTCCAAGTAGAGTAACCCACCAACTCCCAATCAGTGGAGCCAGTAGCACGATTGAAGACAAGGCGAGGCCAAGCTGACTCATCCGAACCGCTCCAAATCGACGGATAGGTCCAGGAGAAAACAAAGAGCCCGTAGAGGCACCTACCCAAACAAGAGCGGAATAGAAACCTATATGTGTCGGTTCAATCCCCAAATCAGGTGCGAGTTCGGGTGCTAATACAACAACTGCAAAGAGCATAAGACTCCCTGCTATTTGTAAAATCACCATGGCCGATAAAGGCCAGAAATACGGCTTCATAACAAACTAGATTTCATATACAAACTAAGCAGTGCTTAGCCGCCGCCAATCTGTGGCAAGAAATGGACCTCGCTGTCAGGCTCGAGCTTTTCCAAAAAGGGGTCCGCAATAATCTCTCCATCGATAGATACAGCCGGGCCAGCATCGAGGGCCTCCTCTAAAAGAGGAAACCTTTCCTTTAGAGCGGACATTAGTTCCCGGATATTTTTCGCTTTGACCTGAACTCGCTCGCTACCTTCCACCGCAGCCCGAAGAGCGGGTGGAAGAACTACTATTGCCACTTCTTAATCGTCGAGAGCGGCAAGCACTCTCGGAGGGGAAATGGGAAGGGAACGAAACCGTACTCCGGTTGCCTGATTAACAGCATGTGCCACCGCGGGAAGCGGAGGAACAATAGGCGTCTCCCCTACACCGCGAACCCCATAAGGATGGGTGGGATTTGGCACTTCCACTATTACGGTGTCGATCATTGGCATATCGGAGGCAACGGGCATACGGTAATCGAGGAAGCTTGGGTTTTGGAGCTTACCTTCTTCATCATACATATAAGCCTCATTAAGAGCCCAACCGATACCCTGAACAGCGCCACCTTGCATTTGACCCTCGACATAACTCGGATGAATTGCACGACCAACATCCTGCACAGCTGTATAACGTAAAACCGAAACTCTACCGGTCTCCTTATCTACTTCGACATCACATATATGGGTCGCGAATCCTGGCCCCGGACCCCTCGCATTTAGAGAAGCCCGACCCGATATCGGACCACCGGTTCTAGCTGCCGATCCTGCTAACGCTGCGACAGATAACGGCTCGTGGTCGTCCGCATGACCGTTCAATGCAACAGCATGACCATCGCGCCATTCGACATCTTCAACCGACACCTCCCAAGTCTGAGCCGCTCGCTCGCGTAATTGACGAACTACGTCCTTCGCTGCCTCTACCACAGCCATTCCTGTCGCAAAGGTGACCCGGCTTCCCCCTGTTAGGTCGCTGTAGCCAACAGACTCTGTATCGGCCACGACAGGGCGAATTTTGTCCACCGGAATTCCCAATTCCTCGGCCGCCATTAAAGCCATCGAGGTCCGAGAACCACCAACGTCAGGGTTACCTGTAACCACCGTTGCATTACCGTCTTCATTTAAAATTACATTCGCACTAGATTGCATACCAGCGTTGAACCAGAAGCCGCAAGCAACGCCTCTACCCTGGTTGGGACCAAGCGGGGCCTTGTAGTGGGGATGGTTCTTTACTGCTTGAAGGGTATCAATAAAACCGTGGACTT
>CAYOGP010000298.1:0-2710 GCA_964403555.1 uncultured Spirochaetales bacterium
CCGTATGAGGGGCTGCCAAGTGTGAAATCGATGCATACGGTCCACCCGAAGTCGCAGATTCGTCCACGACAATACAGTTATCAGGCTGTACTGCCACGATGGCCTGACCTAAAGACTCTGGGTTAAGAGAGCCAACTGGCCTGCTGTTAGGATGCGAGGTCCCCTGGGCAAGGGTTCTTTTGCAGTTTAGCTCTGTCGAAAGGTCTATTAATGCATTCTCGGCGTCTTCTAATTCAGTAGCGAGTATATCCAGTCGGCAGGTTTTTGGGACGAGCGAACTTGGTATGCCTTCGTAGCCAAAAAATGAGACAGGAGCCCTAGCACCTACCAATACAATCGAGCGATATTTGCTAAGCAGCTCCGTTGCGGGTTCGGGGAAGTACGGAAGCCGAGTTACCTTTGGAAGGTTCGCTCCTCTTTCTGCGCGTCCAACAAAGGTTTCCGAAAGTAGATCAGCTCCGGTGATATCTGATATCGCAGCTGCAGACTCTAATCCCTTTAAGGAGAGAGCATTGCGTCCTAAAAGCAGTGCGATGCTTTTTCCTTCGGAAAGTAACTTCGCAACTCTTTGTACTTCTTCTTCGGCAACGACGTTCGTTTCGCATTCCGATTTCGTGCGAGGTTTATACTCTACAGGCGCCTGTTGAATATCAGTCGGCAAAATCAACGTGGAAATCTTTTGTGGGTAGGAACTGGCAGCGACGATTGCAGCGTGCATGTCGCGCACCGCGCCAGAGGGACTCCCGCAACGACGTGTCCAACTGGAGACGGGCCTAGCAAGGCTATCAATGTCTGCGGTAAGCGGGGCGTCCGCTTCCAAATGCCATGTAGCGTGATCTCCAACGAGGTTTACGACTGGGGAATTAGCTCGATGAGCGTTATGAAGGTTGGCTATACCGTTGGCAAAACCAGGCCCCAGGTGGAGAAGTGTTAGAGCCGGCTTCCCGATCATCCGGCCATAACCGTCTGCGGCACCGGTGCACACCCCCTCGAATAGGCCAAGGACCGCTTTAATATTGGGAATATCGTCCAGTGCACTAACCAACGCCATTTCGGTAGTGCCTGGGTTGGCAAAACAAACACGGACATCCGAATCGGCAGCACAGCGCAGAAGAGCTTCCGCCGCAGTTACCTTTCGAGTCATGGGCAATTCCCCCCGGGGCCTTTGGTCAGGCAACTAGTTTAAGTAAATACGTAAAAAACGCATTTTAGACTGGATAAACAGTATAAGCCCCTTTAGTTTCGCCCATCTCCGGCAGCTTGTTGAATTTGCTGACGGACCGCGGGCGGCTTTGTAGCAAAGGCTCCCGCAGACGGGTTCGAAAAGCGGAACCCGTAGAATTGGACTCAAATCGCTAGATTTCGACCGCCATTTAGGTAGCCGGGCTCCTAGCGATCTAAAAAGGACAAAAAGTTGGTAGATATAACTCTTATTTCCTTCGCAGTTAGTCTCCTTGCCGTCGCAGTTGCTCTTCTTCTTTACAAGAAGATTCTCTCCTCTCCTACCTGCACTGATAGGGCAAACGAGATCGCTGCAGCGATTGCTGTAGGCGCACAGGCTTTTCTAAATCGTCAATATCGGACAGTTGCGCTAGTGGGCCTTCCTATTTTTCTCCTCCTTGGTTTCCTCGAATCTCTTGGTTGGTGGTACGCAGGGGGGTTCTTGCTGGGTGCTGTAGCCAGCGCCTTGGCTGGATTTATCGGGATGAACGTCTCGGTGCGAGCGAATGTCCGAGTTGCACAGGCGGCGAAGGATGGGTTTAGTCCGGCCTTTAATCTGGCATTCCAAGGAGGTGCGGTTACCGGTCTGATGGTGGTGGGAGCTGGTCTGCTCTCACTCGCTGCTGTTGTCTATGCCATGCATAAGGCCGGTTATCACGAGCCGGATGCGCTCATTGGTTTGGCCTTTGGAGGCTCTTTGATTTCGGTCTTTGCGCGTCTCGGGGGAGGGATATTTACAAAAGGTGCTGATGTAGGAGCCGACCTGGTGGGGAAGGTAGAGGCCAATATTCCAGAAGATGATCCCAGAAATCCGGCAGTAATTGCCGATAATGTCGGTGATAATGTCGGCGACTGCGCTGGAATGGCCGCGGATTTATTCGAGACCTTTTGTGTTACTGCGGCGGCTGTAATGTTGGTTGCACACATACTTTTTCCTGGAAACAACGTGATGTTCCTATACCCGCTAGCAGTGGGTGCAGCAGGGGTGGTGGGATCAATAATTTCTCTTTTCTTTGTTCGGATAAGTGAGCCCCCTTCGGGTGAAAACCCTGCGGTGATGAAAGCTATGTATCTTGGCCTTGGTGTCGCCACTGCGATTATGTTGGGTTTCGTTTGGGTGCTAAATGGTTCGATAGAGTTGCCTGCTGAAATGACACCTAAGGGACTATGGCTCTGTGCAGCGGCGGGAGGACTAGTAACCGCAGTAATGTTGTGGATCACCGACGTATATACCGGAGACGGTTCGAGGTTTGTCAAAAAAATTGCCGATGCTAGCGAAGGAGGTCACGCCACAAATATCATCAGCGGTCTCGCGGTTGGCATGCAATCTACGGTCGTCCCTGTAGTTGTGATCGTGCTCGCAATTGTTGCTTGTGCAGAGGTAGGCGGTTTATACGGGGTTGGCGTCGCAGCTATGAGCATGTTGTCTTTGGCAGGAATTGTAGTTGCGATCGATGCTTACGGTCCAATTACCGATAACGCGGGAGGA
>CAYOGP010000299.1:0-2704 GCA_964403555.1 uncultured Spirochaetales bacterium
TTTTGGCATCGAGGTCCCTGAATACCCGCAGGTGAAGGCTCTATAAGCCGACCTCCTGCCCAGTCCATTAGGACTACGAGACTCCCCCATCCTGGCCTTTTCCATTCATTCCTGAATTTAGTCGCGCTTGACTCACCAAGTCAGCCACTGCGGAGCCGATTTCTGTAGGATCGGCTATCGCTGGAATAGTAGGCCCTCGCTCCCAGCCTTCGGCTACCGCAAGCAGTTTTCCGTTGGCTTCAAAGACGCGGCCGGTGATTCCTCGAGATTCGGTGCTTGCCAACCACGTCACAATGGGCGCGATCCACTTCGGACTCTGAGCCTCTCTCACTTCTTCGGTAATTTCTTCTGAAATCAAATCTTCGGTCATTCTTGTCAAAGCTCCGGGGGCAACCGCATTGACTGTAATTCCGTAGCGACCAAGCTCGCGCGCCGCGATGACAGTAAATGCCGCTATTCCTGCTTTAGCTGCGCCGTAATTCGTTTGGCCAGGGTTACCGTAGATGCCAGACACGGATGTGGTATTGATGATACGTGCATCTATGGCCCTTCCCTTCTTTGTTTCTTCTCGCCAATAAGCTGCGGCGTGATGAGCCGGAGCAAAGGTTCCCTTGAGGTGAACACCGATTACAGCATCCCACTCACTTTCTTCCATGTTCACGAGCATTCGGTCGCGTAAGATGCCTGCATTATTGACGAGGACATCCAAATGCCCCCATGTATCTACTGCCTCTTTAACCATTTCTCTTGCGGAACCGAAATCACTTACATCCGAACTATTCGAAATAGCTTGTCCTCCAAAATCCCGAATCTCTTGGGCAACTGAGTTAGCTAGACTTTTATCCGGGCCCCTACCATCCCGCTCAACTCCTACGTCATTGACCAGAACGAACGCACCATGCGCAGCCAACATAAGGGCATGCTCTCTCCCAATGCCACGACCCGCCCCGGTAACAATCGCCACTCTGTCCTCACAAAAATTGGTCATATAAACTCCATTCTCATTCCCGTCGCCTGTATTCTGGCTCCCCTAGAATATCTTAAATCCCTTTACTTGATGGAGGTAACAATGTCCTGCGTTTTAATTTCTGGTTGCAGCTCAGGACTGGGATTCGAAACCGCTCTAGCCTTCGCAAGACGAGGAAACCCTGTCGTGGCTGGTTTGCGCAACCTTTCGAAAGCTGACGAGCTTTTGCGAGTTGCTAAAGACGAAGGCCTACCCATTCACATTCAGCAGCTAGACATTACTTCATGCTCTTCAATTGAAGAAGCCACACAGAAGGCAATATCTCTCCACACCGAAATCAAGGTTTTGGTAAACAACGCAGGAATTGGAGCGATCGGATCGGTTGAAGACACTTCCGAACTCGTCTTCAGGCAACTCTTTGAAACAAACATCTTTGGTGCTCTCAATCTCACCAAGGCGGTCCTTCCTTACATGAGAAGCGCGGGTCAAGGAGTCATAGTAAATGTAGGTTCGATTCAAGGAGTCGTTCCAGTCCCATTTTTCCCTATTTATGGAGCAACGAAAGCTGCATTGAGATCGCTAACTGATTCTCTGCATTACGAAATCGAACCTTTTGGCTTACGCGCAGTGATTATCGAGCCCGGCCGATTTCGGACATCTTTCGTAAAGAACTTAGTGAGTAAAAAAATAGAGAATTCAGTCTACGGAGAGTTGACCCAGAAATGGCTTGAAGGATGGGCAAAGATTCCTGGACGAGACAGACTAGCTTCCTCGAAGCAGATCGCTTCTGTCGTAGTTAACGCGTCAGAAAACGAAGAGTCCGCTAGACACTTACCTATCGGTCCTGATGTTCAAAATTTGTCAGATCGACGGAACGAACTAACAGACTCTGAATTTGAAGCCTATCTGAGAGAAATTACCGGATACTCGGCTCGAAAAGCGCCTTTGCGCTAAAGAGGCTTTGCATCAACAAGGATGAAAGCCACTCGCGCAGATTTATCTGTACGTACACTCCAAGAGTGCATTGTGCCTCGTTGCACAAGAACATCACCGGCCTTCAAACATGTTTCGTCGTCTTCCATCACCGCCCAAATCTCGCCTTCCAGGACAATGGCATAATCTGTTGTCGTCGTAATGTGCATTCCTGGATCGTCTCCTTCGTCATCGGCTGCGTGACTTGCCCCCATCGCAGAGAATGCTTCCTTTCCGTCTCCTCCTTCTTTCCAGGAGGAGTCTGGCGGAAAATCTACCACTCGGAAGACCGAGCCATTTGGAGGAGGCTCAAGTTGAATCGGTCGATCCGCCAAATCTTTTTCTCCACTATTTTCCGCAGGCGAGCCATTCGTAACCCACAAGTCCGTGCATGTGAGGCCGCCCATAGCTTCAATTTCCATGCTATTGGGCGCTTCTCCATCAACCCAAATGAATGATTTGCCGTTCTTTCTGTGTCCTGTGAGAACACGTCTAACACTACGTCCCATAATTCCCTCGCTTTGGACTTCTATTTTAACCTTTAGGGTGATAATTATTGATAAAAATAAAGGAAGATAGATGAATAAACTGACCAATGACTTCCAACTAATGGTCCAAGAACTTTGGGATCGAGAGAAAATTAAAGAACTAACGCATTCCTACGGTCTCGCCATCGAATCGAAGGACGAAGACATGATGGTGAGTTTATTTACCGAAGAAGGGAAAGTCGATTTCAGCTCCCTTGGTTGGGGAATCATAACCGGG
>CAYOGP010000300.1:0-2674 GCA_964403555.1 uncultured Spirochaetales bacterium
ACGATTCATCTGCCTGTTGTTTTGACCAGAAATATGCATATTCAACGTTGAGAGAAGCAAACAGGCCATTAACCTTAGGCACTTCCAAGTCAGGTGCGCTAAACGCTAGAGAAGGAACCCGCTGGAGAAGAAACCGGTCTCTGTCTTGATCGTCGGGGTTCTGCTGATCATCTGCATACCACAGCCCGCCATGAAATCCGAATTGTTGATTCTCACCAAAAGAACGCTCTAAAAAGGCCTTCGACTCTACGAAACGATCGTTCCTATAATCACTAAAGCCATCGTAGTCATAAGAATACATGTTGTCGGAAATAATCTTTGCGTCAATCTTCCCCCGTAACTGAAAAGGAAGATCATGATCATGTAGCCAATCAAGGCCCCACCTCCTCGGATCAAAAGGTGTCGATAGATCGGACTCTTCCACCTCATCGTCATCGTTAATAAAGGCGAAGTAAAGATCAGACTTACCCCTTTCACCCATCACGTGCTCAATCTCTAACTTGTTAAGAAAACCTTGATCTGCAATCCAACTCGGGGTGTAAGTAACATTCAGATCGTCCCTCGCTGCCCAGAAAAAAGGAAGTCCCCAATCGCCCCCGTCATCGGTAGAAAATCCGATCTCGGGAAAAAGAAAACCAGTCTGCCTCTCCGTTTTAACTGGATAAAGCATCCAGGGAAGCCACACAACGGGAACACCTAAAACATTAAAGGTTGTATTCCGCGCGGTACCGTAGCCTCCGACTTCCAAATCAGTCGTCTTCGCCTTAATTTTCCAGGGTTCTTTTCCATCATCGGGACATCGACAAGATGTAAAGGTCGCATCCTCAAAAGTAAATTCCTTTTCCCCCACACGGCGCACGGTTCTACCCGTCATCTGCATCTCGCCTTCGAGGCGCCCGTCCAAGATTAGGGTCTCAAACGAGTCTATATTGAACTCAACAGAGTCGGCAAATAGAGTATCGGAGGCATCTACTACGACTACATTACCGATTGCAATTCCGCGTCGAGTAGTATTATTAATAGACATCCAGTCAGCTGTTACGGTTTTATCGGGATGTACGACTCGAACGTTTCCACGAGCCACGTACAAATCTCGATCCTGTTCGTAGTCGACGGAGTCGGCGGTGACGTCGTAGGGGCTATCGCTATCGATACCTTGAGCCCAAGCAGGAGCTCCAGACATAAGAATCAGAAACGAAACGATCGGCCCAAGCAGAACCTTTGGGGAATAACCTGCCATCTGTTTCACATGGCTTTTCGATAAGTATTTGTTCAAGTCAAAAGACAAAGGTTTCATCTAAAACACGGCCCTCGGTACCCATCAGACTAACCCACTCAACAAAATGAGGCCAAAGCAACAGAGATTCGCTTGGATTTATAATAATGATTCAAAAGCCTTTGTTGGCTTTCTCGACAGCATTCGAGAGCTCCGAAAGGGATATGACACCGAAATGAACGTGAGAAATCTTTCCGGACGGCGCAACTACAAAGGTCGCGGGGAAGCCCAGCGCGCCGTAGCTTTGAGCGAGGGACTCATTGCCCAAGAGAACGGTATATCTAATTTGATGTTTTTGAACGAATGGACGAATAACATTCCAGCCTTTCGAGTCTACTGAAATTCCGATTACCTCTACCCCTTTACCCCTATTGTCGTCCATAAACTTATTAAGGACCGGCACCTGCTTTACACATGGGGCACACCAGGTCGCCCAAAAGTCTATTATGACCGTATTGCCTAGCAAGTCATCCATGGCAACCGAAGTATCCGACAAGCTCTCCAAGGAGAACGCCGGAGCCATCTCGGGGGGATCCATCCACGAATTTTTATTTTCAGAAGTACAGCCAACGAAGAACAACAGCACAGCCACAAGTATTAACCACTGTCTCATCTCCCGTTTAAGCACTCCCCGAATCACAGTAGTAAAGCCTCTGCAGCCTCCACAATGCGGTTCATGAACGTGAAATAGCTATTCAATGATGCTAAACGGTTCGTCAGTATCAACGTCCCAATAGCTACCAAAAAACAACCTGAGAGGATTTTAATCAAAGGCAGGTGGCGCCTCACACTGGCAAACCACCTCAAGAAAGTGTCGAGACTAGCACCAGCTAAAAAGAAGGGGATTCCAAGACCAAGAGAGTAAACGGAGAGCAATAGCATCCCGTCGGTTGCAGTATCCCGAGCTCCCGCAATTGTCAAAATACTACCCAGAATCGGTCCAACGCATGGAGACCAGCCGAAAGCGAACGCGGCGCCTATTAAGAACGCTCCGATCAAACCATTGGAACTCAAGCGTGAGCCCCACCGAAATTCTCTATTAAACCAACTGACGGAGAAGAGCCCCACCATGTGCAGCCCCATAACTATAATTATCAGGCCTGCAACCTGTACCGCCCGTATTTCGAATCCAAAAAGAAGCACCTTCCAAGTAACAAGCAACCGTCCTACCGCGGATGCAGAAGCTCCCAGTGCAACAAAAACCGCTGTAAAACCAAGAAAAAAACCTAAGCACCCCAACAGCACTCGACTTCGACTAGCAGAATTAGACTGCATCTCTTCTACTGAAATTCCTGAGATCAAAGACAAATATGCTGGCATCAGAGGAAGTACACATGGAGAAAGCACGGACAAAACTCCCGCTAACAGTGCTCCAACCAGACTTGTCAAGGACAAGGG
>CAYOGP010000301.1:0-2673 GCA_964403555.1 uncultured Spirochaetales bacterium
TTGTTTAACCTTACAAATCACGACGCGTCTCCTTCCAGAATTTGAGCAGGGGCAACAACAAAGCCTTCAACCACCTTATGTATACCGCTTGCAACCACCCGGGAGCCTGGTGCAAGTCCCTTCACGATTTCAATTTTCCCATCACTCTGAAATCCTAGATCAACAGGATTACGGTGAGCCCTATTATCTTTATCAAGCACCCACACAAATGGACCCTCAAGATCATAAACGAGCGCAGATTCTGGAATCATTAGCGCATCAGATCGCTCTGAGAGCTCCGCCTTAATTTTGGCAAAGAGTCCGGGGCGTAATCGGTGACCTGGATTGGGGACCCAGGCCTTTATAGGAAGCCTCCGCAAAGTTTCGTCGAGAGCAGGAGATATAAAGTACACCTTGCCCGGGAACACCTCATCTGGAAACGGAGCTACCTCCACTGTCACAGGAATCCCCAGCTTTACCCTCGCGGAGTAGGCTTCGACTACAGAAAAACTCAACTGAAGCCTATCGAGAGCGTCTACGCGCACAAGCATGTCCTCGCTTCCAATCCGATCTCCAACGTCCACGGCACGAGCGCCCACAGAACCATCAAATGGTGCTCGGATAGTGGTCCTCTCAAGGTTCACCTTTGCACGTTCAACTCTCGCCTTCGCGACGGCTAATTCTGCATAGGCGGTATCTAGTTGCGATGTTGAAACGATTTCTCGTTTGGCAAGAACAAGAGTACGAGTGTGGGTAGCCTTGGCCAGAGACAAAGACGCCTCTGCCTCGTGCAAAAAGGCTTTTTGCTCGGAATCTCGCAGTCGAAACAAAAGGGCGCCGGATGATACCTTTTGCCCCTCTTCAAAGCCTATACTGGAAATTATTCCCTCAATTTCTGATTTTACTTCGACGCTCATTTCTGCTTGGAGAGTCCCGGGGATCTCGTAGACCAATCTCAATTGCTCTGGATTAATCTCCCTCACCTCGACGACTGCAGGGGGTAGCCCTGCAGAAGACGGATCATCAAGGCCCGAAGGCTCTCCGCAGCCCTGTGAAAAAGTGACAACGATAGCCACGAAAAATCCCGAAAAGGCAAAACCGTTCTTCTTACGCATCCCCCTATGCTATCGAAGAACTGGCACGTTTGAATCTAAACATCTTAAACGCTTGATCAAGAGCCAAGCCTGGCGAATACTGGCACTCGTCGCCGGTTCAATTTCTTCGCCTTTGTCGAAGAGATTAGACAAGGTGGAAAGAGGAGAAGAAGGATCAGACCCACGTGAGGTGGGTCGACTATCGCTCGAAACACAGGAGCCTAACCTATGCAGCAAAATCTCGGACAATATCTGACGAAACGCGCCCAAATTTCCCCAAATCTTGAGGCTTTAGTGGAAGTGGAGTCAGGCAAGAGGTTCACCTACAAAGACTTAAACGAACGCTGTAACCGAATCGCAAAAGTACTATTAGCCCAAGGGGTACAGCCCGGTGACCGCGTTGCTTTTTTGCTTATGAATGGAGTGGAATATATTGAGGCATACTACGCCACAGCAAAAGTTGGAGCCGTCATGGTTCCTCTCAACTGGCGTCTGGTCCCAGATGAACTTGCATTCATTCTCAAGGACTCTGGTTCTACTGTCATGATCTACGATAATGAGTTCGATGCTGCGATCCAAACGTTGAGAACGCTCGAGACAGATCTGAAGACCTACATTCGAGTTGGAGAAGCCCAAGACACGCCGGATTTCGCTTTACATTACGAAGGAGAATGCAGCACCTCGTCAACTGCTGAACCTCAATTAGTGGGGGGTGGAGAGGACCTTCTCTTCATCATGTACACGTCCGGTACTACAGGGTTACCAAAGGGTGCTGTGCATACCCACAATACGATGACTTGGGCCTGTAGTACGGTAACAATGACCGCCGATCTGCGATACAGAGACCGGTACCTTCAGATGCTCCCGATGTTTCACGTTGGCGCATTAATGCCCGTCACCATGTGCCTGCTTAGAGGCATGACCGCGGTGAACCTGAGGGCCTTCGACCCAAAGCTCGCCTGGGAAACGATCGCCGCCGAATCTCTGACCGTTGCTCTCGGTGTCCCCGCGATGCTTCAATTCATGCTTCAGGTACCAAATTTTGAAAACTATGACTTCTCGAGTTTGCGGTGGATACTATCGGGCGCGGCGCCAGTACCGGTGTCCCTTATAGAGTCCTACAACCAGATTGGAATCGAAATTCATCAGATATACGGCCTTACCGAGACTTGCGGTCCGGCCTGCGTGATTAGCCCAGAAGAAGCCCTTGCAAAAGCCGGATCGACCGGACCGGGTTTTTTGTACACGGGTGTAAAAGTAGTCGATGGGAGTGGCCAAGAAGTTGAAGTTGGTGACGTCGGCGAGGTGATCGTCAGTGGTCCTCATTTAATGAAGGAATATTGGAATAGGCCGGACGCAACAGCGGAAACGATTCGTGACGGTTGGCTATACACAGGAGACCTCGCGACTGTCGATTCTGAAGGCTTTGTGTACATTCAGGACCGCAAGAAAGACATGATCATTTCAGGCGGAGAGAATATTTACCCTGCGGAGATTGAAAATATCCTAGTAAGCCATGAACAGGTTGTTGAAGCTGCCGTAATCGGACAACCTTCGGATAAATGGGGCGAATCCCCAGTGGCAATCGTAGTAAAAAAGG
>CAYOGP010000302.1:0-2669 GCA_964403555.1 uncultured Spirochaetales bacterium
CAACTGCCGCACCTCGGTCCAATGTTCCTCTTACTGTGTGAGCGATGTGCTTACTCTGCTCATCCAATAGATGAGGAAAATTTGGAGACAGGCCACTCTGAATCATTCCCATAAAGAAACAATTTGGGAATCCATTACTTTGAACCCCATGAAGAGTTACGGGGCCATTCAACCACTTCTCCTCCAGACTCTTCCCAGCACGCCCCGTAACCTCGAAACCTGCGTTTCGAGTATATCCTGTTCCTACCTCAAAACCCGTCGCAAAGATGATGCAGTCGACTTCATATGTTTTGCCGTTGGCTACCAACCCTTTCTCAACGATTCGTTCAACTCCCTTTCCCTTTGTATCTACAAGAGTCACATTGGGTCGATTATAAGTTGGAAGGTAGTCATCGTGGTAACAAGGGCGTTTACAAAACTGACGGTAATACGGCTTCAAAGCCTCCGCCGTTTCGGCATTTTCTACAACCGAGTCGACCCTCGCACGCACGTCATTCATTTTTTGGAAATCCGCAATTTCCGTATGCAATGCAATCTGTTCTTTGCTCATTTTTTCGGAATCGTTAACGGGAATAATCTTGGCTAGCTTTCGATATATTTCTGTCCAGCCATCTCCCACTAAGTCTTCCTCTTGATAACCACCACTTACAAGGACATTAAAGTTATCCATCCTTCGCTGCTGCCAACCTTCTTCAAGATTGTCGGCCCATTCCTGATCAGTATCACGATTATCTCTTACATCCACCGATGAAGGCGTACGTTGAAAAACGAAAAGTTCTTTTGCGGATTCACCGAGGTGTGGAACACACTGGATAGCAGTAGCTCCAGTTCCAATGATGGCGACCCTCTTATCTCGTAGGCGATTTAATTTTCCATTAGAATCGCCACCCGTATACTCATAATCCCAACGACTCGTATGAAAAGTATGCCCTTGATAAGATTCAATTCCTTCAATTCCAGGGAGTTTCGGCCTATTTAAGGGCCCATTCGACATCGCTACAAATTGGGCCTTAATTTGATCTCCTCGATCAGTCGAAACTATCCAACGATCGATTTCCTCATCCCAAACAAGCTCTGTGACTTGGGTCTGCAGGCATGCATCCTCGTATAAACCAAAATGCTCCGCTATCTGTCTGCTGTAATTAAGAATTTCAGGAGCGTGCGTATATTTCTCCTTAGGCACATAACCCATCTCCTCCAGAAGTGGAAGATAGATATAGGACTCGATATCACACATCGCACCGGGGTATCGATTCCAATACCAGGTGCCTCCAAAGTCGGCACCTTTTTCGATGACCCTTACCTTCTTAAGCCCCGTTTCCTTCAACCTAGCAGCAGCTAACATGCCCCCAAATCCACCGCCGATTACAACCGCCTCTACTTCATCACACAGTTTTTCGCGTTCGATAACAGATTCAGCGTAGGGGTCCTCAACGAAATAAGAGAACTCTCCCTTCGTATCTTTGTACTGAGAGTTTCCATCACCACGGATTCGTAGATCTCGTTCTTCTCTATATTTTTCTCTTAATTCACTTGGATCGAATCCGAGCTCTTCACTCGTCATTGGCCATGGGGTCTTACTTTGCTCAAAACTAGATGCCACGTCTTTCCTCCCGAAATCAATCCTAGTTCTCGAATGCTCCTAGATGGCTTGAACGATAGCGTTTTTCGTGAATCTCGTACAAAAAGCCTCTAAGGGTTTATTTCTAATAAGAAATACGCTGACTAATCTGGCGTCCAGTGGTCTAAATCGGAGCAGCCATTCTTTGCCAAGATTCCTCTTGTAACTGTTTATGTTCCACAGGAGAGACTCCATCCAACTCGTACTGACCGAGGGTCCTCGAGTTCTCTACCACGTGTCTACATCTTTCAAAGCGACGATCCATAAAAGCTTCCAACGCGGTGTCTAGAGACACCGCGGAACCTATCAACTCGCTCAAGACCAAAGCGTCTTCAACAGCCATCATTGCACCCGCAGCAAGGTGAGGCGTAGTCGCATGAGCAGCATCACCAATCAAAACAACCCTACCTCGATACCATGGTGGATTCATGAGAAAATTTTCCAACGGCCGATACACGATATTACTCTGCGGACCTAAGGCGTCACGTACTGAACCAACGACCCCTTCGTAACCTATTAAAAGCTCTCTCAATTTCTTCCAATCGTCTTTTGGATCCCAGCGCGGATTTCCAGGCATAGGTGCGTTACAGAACAGATACATTTGATTACTTGAGCACGGTGTTACACCTGTCTTGACAGCCCCCCCGACGAACATATGCAAACAGTCAACATCGGCAGGCTTTTCCGTAAGATGCCTGAAGCACCCCTGCCCTGTAAGGGTTGGCTCAGAAGCTTCTGGAAATACGTGCGTTCGTAACTCTGAAAAAGCTCCATCCGCACCAACGACTAAATCGAATCTACCGCTCGCTCCTCCCACAAACCGAACATCAACAAACTTAGACTCTTGACTAAGAAAGGAAATAGATTTCCCTAGACTAACTTTTACTCCAACCGCTAAGGTCCGGTCAGACAAAATCTTGTGTAGAACCGGCCTCAATATTCCTCCATTGTTTGGAAGTGGAGGTATCGTTTCTGGTGGACCAATTTCACCGATAAATTTCTCGGGCGGTTGAAATAGCTTTACTCGTTCATTGGTAGCACCAAGTCT
>CAYOGP010000303.1:0-2642 GCA_964403555.1 uncultured Spirochaetales bacterium
AAATCGGGACCCGGTAGGACCTGCAAAAGCTCGGTAAGGTTGCAATCTGGGTTGCTTGCCTCCAGCCGAATCGCATCAATCAACTCACATATGTTATGGGGGGGTATATTTGTTGCCATCCCAACTGCAATCCCCGATGAACCATTAGCTAATAAGTTCGGGAATCTCGTCGGGAGAACAGAGGGCTCCTCCGTGTGCCCGTCAAAGTTAGCCACGAAATCAACCGTCTCCTGGTCTATATCTTCAAGAAGGTCTTCGGCTAAAGATGCCAGCCTTGCTTCGGTATATCTATAGGCCGCAGCCGGATCCCCATCTATAGAGCCGAAATTACCTTGACCATCAACGAGTGGATAACGCAAAGAAAATTCTTGAACCATCCTAACCATTGCATCGTATATCGCGCTATCGCCGTGAGGATGGTAGTGCTTGATAACTTCTCCGACGACTCCTGCCGATTTTGAGTATGGTCGGGACGGAAGTAGCCCTTCATCATTCATCGCGTATAGAATTCTTCGATGTACAGGCTTTAAACCATCCCGAACATCCGGTAGTGCCCGACTGACGATGACGGACATCGAGTAGTCAAGGAAGGCACTCCGTACCTCATCCTCTATATTGACCGGTACTGATCCCGCCTCTTCCGAAGGGTCTCTAGGTGGTAATTCACTAGTCATCGATCTATTGCCGAGGCTTTTTTGTGAGCTCTCTTTGTTAGCATTCCATATACCTTAAACGTCCAAGTTCTGAACTTCTAACGCGTGTCGTTCGATGAATTCTCGTCGTGGTTCCACCTCGTCTCCCATTAGTGTTGTAAAGACGTCGTCCGCTTCAACATCATCTGGAATCTTCACCTGGAGAAGAGTTCTAGTACTCGGATCCATTGTCGTCGTAGCCAATTGGTCGGGGTTCATTTCGCCAAGCCCTTTATACCGCGAAACAGAAAGTCCTTTCTTCCCTTTTGCTAAAACAGAATTGAGCAATTCCCTTGGTCCCGAGTAAGTTTCTTCGCCTTCTGCACTGCTAAGTCTGTAGGGGCCGGTTCCATAGGAGTGTAACTCTGCAACCGTAGCCTCTAGCCTTCTACCTTCGAGTGATTGAAAGAGCTCACAATCTATTTTCGTCTCAACCCTAACGCCGGAACGGCGAGTCTCCACTAAGAGCCCATACCTTTCGCCTTCTGGGACAACTCTGCAATTAGCTAGCAAAGCTGCCGGATGAAGGATCTGGAGATCCGTTACGATGGAATTCTTTAGCGTTGTTCCTTCCTCAACTTCATTCGTAAAAAGTTCCTCGCTTAGTGCGCCGCACAAAAAGGCTGCCTCGATCACCCGTTCATCATCGGGACGTGAACTCATTCGATTCATAACCTTAGAAAAGTCCGAGGCTAAACTGATAAAGGCGCGACCTTCTTCTTCTGTAAGATCCACCTCGCAAGACTCGGGACGCACTTTAAATTCTGTGAGTGCCGATTCTACCAAGTGTTCTTCTAGGGTTGGCTCGTCCTTTAGATAAGTAACTTTTCGGCCCTTTTTAACGCGGAACAGTGGCGGCTGTGCGATATAAAGATATCCCGCCTCTATAAAGTCCTTCATCTGGCGGAAGAAAAAAGTTAACAGCAGCGTTCGAATGTGACTACCATCGACATCGGCATCCGTCATGATAATGACTTTATGATACCGAGCTTTCTTTACATCTAAATCTTCACCGATACCGCACCCCAATGCTGCGACAATCGATTGAATCTGTTCGCTTGACAACATCCGATCTATACGCGCGCGCTCCACATTCAATATTTTCCCTTTAAGTGGAAGGATCGCCTGAAATTCTCTCGCTCGTCCTTGTTTTGCGGAACCTCCAGCTGAGTCTCCCTCGACAATAAAAAGCTCGCTCGACTCGGGAGCGCGATCCTGACAATCCGCGAGCTTACCCGGAAGACTGTTGTCGGAGAGGGCTCCTTTTCTACGCGCCAAGTCCCGAGCCTTACGAGCTGCAGCCCTAGCCCGAGCTGCTTCGGAACATTTCCCTACAATCGCTTTCGCCGATTGAGGATTCTCTTCCAGGTACTCAAGAAGCTTGTCGTAGAGCAACTGCTCGACGATGCTCCGGACCTCGCTAGTGCCGAGTTTGGTTTTCGTCTGTCCTTCAAATTCAGGCTGCGATAGTTTTACTGAGATTACGGCGGTGAGTCCCTCCCGAACATCGTCTCCTGAAAGAGAGTCAATGCTCGCTTTCCCATTCTTCATATGCACTGTTAAATATCTATTGAGAGTTCGAGTTAAAGCGGTCCGAAATCCTACTAAGTGAGTTCCGCCTTCTACCGTGTTAATGTTGTTTGCAAAGGTATAAACCGCTTCGTTGTATGACTCATTGTATTGCAGGGCTATCTCAACAGAAACTTTGATATTCCGCCCCCCGTTGGCACCCCCTACCCGTTCACCCGAGATGAAGATTGGTGGCTTATGCAGGGGTGACCGATTTCGGTTTAAGTGTTCAACGAATGAGACTATTCCTCCCTCGTAGCAAAAATCATGATTTTTCCCGTCGCGTTCATCGTCAATACGAATTCGGATACCTGCATTTAAAAACGAAAGTTCTCGCAAGCGCTGAGATAAGACATCAAAAGAAAACTCTCTTATCGGGAA
>CAYOGP010000304.1:0-2630 GCA_964403555.1 uncultured Spirochaetales bacterium
CACGAAGGACGACAGAACAGTTGGGCTCCGATGGAGCCACTACTGAATTGCGTTCACTCGCTGAACAACTTAGAGACTCAGGAGTTCCTGATGCCGAGGTCGAAGCGCTCCTGGAATTGTTCGATCGATTTGCTGAAGCTATCAGGCGAGCAGCCAGGAATTTTACAGAGAGAGAACTGCAGCAGCAAAACTTTGATTTTATGGAAAAGTTTCGAAGGGAATCCCTCCTAGAGAAAAGTTTTTACAATCTGACAGAGGATGAAATTCGTCAGATGAGAGATGTTGTAGTTCGACTTGCACAGAGAATTAAGAATGTTTTGTCTATCAGGAAACGTCGTTTAAAACGTGGCAAACTTGATTTACATACCATGTTACGGCGGAACGCAGGCCACGGAGGGACACCTTTCGAGTTGATTTTCAAGGAGCGACGAAAAGACCGTCCGAAGCTGCTGATCTTATGTGATGTCTCGTCATCGGTGGCTAATGTCTCAAGGTTTATGTTGCAGTTTGTGTATACCCTTCAAGAATGTTTTACGAAGATTCGGGCATTCGTTTTTGTGTCTGAGTTGGGAGAGGTTACTCCGGTATTTCAAGATAGAGAGATCAACACGGCAATCGAAAAAGCCTTGGAAGGTGGCGACGTGATCAACGTTTATACCAGGTCAAATTTTGGATTTGCTTTTCACCACTTTTGGAAGAACTTTTTGTCAGCAGTAGACAATCGGACAACCGTGCTTATTCTCGGGGATGCTCGAAATAACTACAACGATCCAAAACTCTGGTGTTTGAGAGATATTCATAACAAGGCGAAGAACGTTGTTTGGTTAAACCCTGAGAGCCCGAGTGCTTGGGGCTTTGGCGATAGTGTAATGGATCAGTACCTCGCCCATACCGATGTTGCCGAGGAGTGTCGGAATATGAAACAACTCGCAAAAGTAGTTGATCGACTTCTTCTTTAATTTACTTAGAAGTAATTAAGGCAAAACCCCGTCGGACTTTTTGCCCGACGGGGTTTTGTTGTTAAAGAGGAGGGCAGTGGACAGATGATGGGGGGTGAGAGGTTGGACATTTCGGTAAGAAATGCCATATCCACCGCCACTCCATAAATTGTTATAGAATTCTAATAAAGCTTTAAGCTACCTCAGCTAGAGCAGTAATCAATTTTTCTGGATTATTATTATGAGCTTTAAAGGGGAGGCATGTCAAATGCTAAATGCAAATGCCGTTCTATTCCGCTCTTTTAACAGATGTGGTTAAAAAGATACAGTTTAAATTCTTCATCTGGACTTTGGTAGATTGCCTTGAGGGAATAGTGAGTTAGCTTCCCACTTTCATTGAACATCTAGGGCTAGTTCGGACGGCTGATGGCGCTACTGCACAACAAACTGAAATTCCATGTCAGGACCTATGGGTGTCAGATGAATGTCCATGACACGGAGAAGGTCAGCAACCTCCTGCTTCATGAAGGTTGGTCGGAGGCGGCTAGTGAGGAAAAAGCTGACCTGCTTCTGATAAATACCTGTTCCATTCGAGATAAGGCAGAACACCGCTTGTATAGCGATCTCGGACTTCTTTCTGATTGGAAGAAGGATAAAACACCTCGAGTTCTCGGTGTGGGTGGTTGCGTTGCCCAACAAGAAGGAGACGAGTTGTTGAGGCGCTTTAAGCAGGTTGATTTCGTTTTTGGTACTCACAATCTTCGCTTGGTGCCGGACTTGGTGACGGCCGCGCTCTTGGGGCAGCGAAAGGCACAGACAGATACAAACAAGAATTCCGATCGTTTTGACTTTCCTGAACGCCATCCGGATTTTGAGGAAAGAACACCTGGCAGGGCTTTCGTAACGATTATGGAAGGCTGCGACATGTTCTGTCGTTTCTGCGTAGTCCCGCTCACCCGAGGTCGCGAAATCAGTAGAGAGTGGCAGGCGATCCTAAGCGAGATCAACTCTCTTGCTCGAAAAGGAGTCGTAGATGTAACCCTTTTGGGACAGACGGTAAATGCCTACGGACGGCACGACGTAAAGAGGGGAGTGATGGTAGAAAAGGGTACGAAACCCTTTTCCGAGTTGGTTGCCGACATCGCAAGGGTCGAAGGTATAAAGAGAGTTCGATATACAAGCCCTCACCCCTTGTTTTTTGACCAAGGTCTTATAGAGGCTCACGGAAGTCTTCCAGAGTTGTGTCCACATGTTCACCTTCCCTTGCAGAGTGGCTCAAACAATGTTTTGGGGCTAATGCGGAGAAGATACGATCGTGAGACATTTGGTGGTTTGGTCCAGAAGTTAAGGGAATCCCGTGAGGACCTTGCGATTACCACGGATCTTATTGTTGGCTTTCCCGGAGAATCCGATTCTGATTTTGAAGATACTTTGGAGCTTGTTCAGGATCTTAGATTCGTTGATAGTTATTCCTTTAAATACTCACCCCGTCCAAGTACGCCAGCCAAAGACGACCTAGGCCAAGTTCCTGCTGAGGTTGCACAGGAGAGGCTTGAACGGCTGCAGGCACTTCAAGGTGACTTGACGCTCTCGTATCATAGGGAGCGGATTGGGAGTTGTACGGAAGTGTTAATTACAGGTCCGAGTCGTAAAGGTGGGTCCCAATGGCAAGGCAGGGACCCCTATAACAGG
>CAYOGP010000305.1:0-2629 GCA_964403555.1 uncultured Spirochaetales bacterium
CAACCTCTCAGACCTCGCTAACGCCCTGGCTCCTATGTCGAGACACCTAGCTTGTATCGGTATTTCTGATTCTTTTGCACAAAATTTGGAAGCAATCGAAGTGATATCTAGAGCGAGGCCTTCGCGAATCTGCCGACTAGGGCAAATGCAATCGCCCCCTTTCTCGTGGCATCACGACAACCAGTCAATCTTGACTCCGCTGTCCATCGCGACAGACGTCGAGGTCTAAGGCGAAAAAGATCCCTCCGAAAAGCTAAACCCCTAGTCAGAAATACTCCAGCAACTATTCAGTCGATCTCGGTGAACTACACTGGATGAGTCCCAGCCTAATAGCCCTCTAGCGGCGCTTAAGTGTCGAATCGGATCCTTTCGGATTCGACTATGTACGCGGAGAACCTCCACGGCCCATTCCATTCTTGAATTGGACCGCCCCAGCGGCAGCTTCGCTAGCTTTTGCCGCCTGAGCTCCCCTTTCTTCAGAAAGCAGTGCAGAGGCTTCGTTTAAATCGAATGCCTGCCAGCAAGCCGTTCGATCTGCAAGCATGGCCAAGTTCGGAAACGTCGCAATTTCGCGAGCCAGTATTTTCGCAGCGCGCAAAGTTTCGCCCTGGGCCGTGACACGATCAACGAGACCTATGCGAAAAGCCTCGTCAGTATTAACTGGGCGCCCTGTTAGAAGCATATCCAAGGCTCCTGCCCGGCCGATTACCTTCGGCAAACGCGTCGGTGTCCCATCACTCATCGGTACTCCGAAACGTCGACAAAAGACTCCGAAAACTGCGGTGCTATCGGCTACTCGGAGATCTGCCCACAAAGCAACACCCAGACCACCCGCTACTGCGTAGCCCTCTACTGCAGCGATCACCGGTTTAAGACAACGTTTTGCTAGTGGTCCATCGGCACCAGCCCACGCCTGGTAGACAGCGCCCTTATCAGCCATTTCACGCAAATCAGCTCCGGAGCAAAAGACCCCGCCAGCCCCAGTCAAAACGACCGCCCGAACGGAGTCTTCATTTTCGACCTTAGCTACTGCAGTTTTAAACTCGTCCGTCGACTGCAAATCAAGCGCGTTGCGCGCCTGGGGTCGATTAATCGTAATAACCGCCACCTCATCGTCGATCTCCAAAACAACTCCATTCCGCATATCGAGTACCTCCGTCGCCGCTTCAGAAGAGAAAAGTATATCCAACGACGTGCTAAGTGGCTGAAAAACGGTATTTTTCAATCTGGACTTAATAAGTACCATATTTACAGGACTAACTTAGTCCGATATCTTTGCCCCCCTACAGGAGCAGTTGGGCTCAAGGAGAATCCTCACGGAGGCGATATGCTGAGAATCAGCAAGTTAACGGATTATGGCCTAGTTCTTCTCGCACATTATGCTGCGGCCGAAGAACAGAGCGAGGCCGTAAAAAACGCGCGTGAGATGGCTGAAGCAACGATGTTGCCCTATCCCGTGGTGAGTAAAATCCTTAAAACGCTCGCTCAAGAAGGTCTGCTCCTCTCCAGAAGAGGCTCAAAGGGGGGATACTCACTGGGCTTACCGCCGAAGGAAATTCGTGTCTCCGATATTATTGAAGCTCTTGAAGGGCCGATAACACTAATGGCGTGTACTGCAGGGCCCGGGCATTGCGAGCAGGAAGCAACCTGCCAAATTCGAGACCCCTGGATACAGATTAACGGTGCAATCCGCGAGACCTTAGAGAGGATTACGCTGGCCGAGCTCGTGGGCAACTCGCCAAGCGTTTCTTCAAGCCCCACCCAAATAAAACAAGTGGCATTTGAAAACCCCAGAGACGCTCATTAAACAAGAGCCCAAGAGGCCCCATGTCTGAAAATTCCTCCATTGAAAAACTTGTTGACCGCGACTACGAATATGGTTTCGAAACAAACATTGAAACGGAATACGTGCCTAAGGGCCTTAACGAGGAGACCGTACGGTTAATCTCCTCTAAGAAGAACGAACCCGACTGGCTTCTTCAGTGGAGATTAAAAGCATACCGGCGCTTTCTTGAAATGATCAAAGAAGAGACTCTGCCAAAGTGGGCAAAACTGACCTACCCAGAAATCGACTTTCAAGATATGTACTACTATGCGGCGCCCAAAACCAAGAAACAACTCGAAAGTCTGGACGAAGTTGACCCTGAGCTTCTAGACACCTACAAAAAACTAGGCATCCCCCTGGAAGAACAAAAGAGGCTCGCAGGTGTAGCAGTTGACGCGGTCTTCGACAGTGTTTCCGTTGCTACCACCTACAAAGCCGAGTTAGAGAAACAGGGGATCATATTTTGCTCCTTCTCCGAAGCTGTCCAACAACATCCCAATCTCATAAAAAAATACCTGGGAAGTGTCGTCCCTTATTCCGACAACTTTTATGCAGCTCTTAACTCCGCCGTTTTTAGCGATGGATCATTTGCATATATACCTAAAGGCATAAGATGTCCGATGGAGCTTTCTACGTACTTCCGTATTAATGCTCAGGAAACTGGTCAATTCGAACGAACCCTGATAGTCGCAGATGATGCTGCATCTGTTAGTTACCTCGAAGGCTGTACCGCACCGATGCGCGATGAGAATCAATTACACGCGGCTGTGGTGGAACTGGTCGCTCTAGAAGAATCGACGATTA
>CAYOGP010000306.1:0-2616 GCA_964403555.1 uncultured Spirochaetales bacterium
CAGAAGTAAAACGTTCGTATGTCAAAAGAATGTGTTTTTTTCTCCTTCTTCATATCCCGCCTGGTATGTGCATTCCACTTTCTATTGGAAGGCATCTTGTAAAAGGTGTCGCTCCGCTCAACCGTAAAAATACACGAGGCTCCTCGGTCTCGCTTGGATTTGAAAGTCCTTAATTGGTCTCAGCTTAGATCTAGTATGTGCTTTGTTAGGAACTTGTTGAGCTATCTGGTTTTCCCGCTGGTGGGATATCGGCTGGAGTAGCCCCGTGCCCCTATGGATTAGCTAGATTCTACTTTAACGAGGATAGAATACCCTTCGCTTTTGAAGAGCTTAACCTGAGGTTGCGGAACTCTTTTCTGGGTTGGTGAGTGATTCAACAAGTCGCTCTAGTCACGCTACGTTCAGGGGGAGTCTAAGGAGAACATATGTCTGGGCACTCGAAGTGGTCAACGATAAAGCGGAAAAAGGGCGTGGCCGACGCAAAGAGAGGCAAGGTCTTTACGAAGTTGATCCGCGAAATACAAACTGCGGCTCGGATGGGAGGTTCCGATCTCGAAGGAAACCCGAGGTTACGTCTTGCGATAGAGAAGGCTCGTGGTTCCAATATGCCGAAAGACAATATAGAGCGAGCGGTTCAAAAGGGCGCAGGCGGTGGTGATGGAGGAGACTTTGAGGAGATAGTTTATGAAGGTTATGGCCCTGGAGGCGTGGCGATTCTTCTCGAAACCCTCACAGATAACCGGAACAGAACAGTTAGCGACGTTCGCCATCTTTTGACGAAACACGGCGGAAATCTAGGAGCGGCCGGTTGCGTGTCTTACCTATTCGAAAAGCGGGGGACAATTTTGTTTTCGAAGAGCAGCTTAAATGTTGATGAATTATTGGAAGCCTCTCTCGAAGCGGGCGCAGAAGACGTTCGTGAATTGGACGAATTTTTGGAAGTGATTACCTCACCTGGTTCTTTAACGCCGGTGAGAGAAAGTCTAGAAAGAGCTGAGTATGTGGCTAGTGAAGCGTCGATCAGCATGGAACCTAGAACGACTGTAACTCTTATTGGTAACCAGGCGGAGAAAATGCTGAGGTTGCACGATGCCTTGGAAGATTTAGACGATGTGCAAGTTGTATTTGCAAATTTCGACATTTCTGAAGACGAAATGGCAAAGTTTGCATAGGCTAGTGTTGAACGGGTGTTTGGATGCGCATTATTGGAGTTGATCCTGGATCGCGGGCTACGGGGTATGGAGTCATTGATGACGACAGGGGAGGACTGCGCCATGTTTCGCATGGAGTAATAAAGCCACCCAGAGTGGATGACTTGCCGGCCAGGCTAGCGTGGATTTTCAAAGAGCTAGGACGTGTCATAACAGAGGTCCGGCCGGAGATTGCGTCTGTGGAACGAACGTTCGTATCAGTTAGCCCTAAATCAGCCCTAGTCCTGGGCGAAGCTAGGGGGGCGGCTATCACTGCGCTTAGTGTGGCTAAGATAAAGGTAGCAGAATACTCCGCTCGGGAGATTAAGTTAGCGGTTACTGGATACGGAGCCGCCGAAAAAAAAATAGTGCAGCAAATGGTTCAGAAATTACTCGCAATGGAGACAGTTCCTCCGAACGACGCAGCTGACGCGCTCGCGGCTGCGATCTGTCATACCCAGAGGAGAAGCCCTCTGGTAGCTTTAACAAAAGGGCGTAGTCGTCGGCCAAGAAGCAGGGGGCGTGGAAAGTTTGTTGTTCGGGGTTAGTTTGATTCGTTTAGGCGTTCTAAAGTTTATAGCACTACGGAGCGCTAGATGATTTCAAGATTGAAAGGAATTCTGTTCGAAAAGCGACCCACCATCATAGGTGTGGACGTAGGCGGAGTCGGCTATGAGGTAAATATTCCGTTGTCGACATTCACAGCACTTCCTGAGCAAGGAGATCTCGTCTCATTGCATATCCACACACAAGTCCGCGATGACGCAATCCAGCTGTACGGTTTTTCTTCGATAACAGAAGTCAGGGCGTTTCAGCTCTTAATTCGAGCAAGTCGTGTGGGACCTAGGCTGGCCCAGACGGTTCTATCGGGGATCGGCGCCGAAGAGTTGCTAAATAAATTGGCAGATGGTGACGCGCAGGCACTATCCAGGGTGCCTGGGATTGGTCAAAAAACTGCGAATCGTCTGATAGCTGAATTGAGAGAAAGAGCTTACGAACAGCTAGGAGAGCAAAGCCAAGATGACAAGTCTCGTGCAGAGGGCCCCCAAGGATCACCTCGTAACCAACTTCTGTCAGCTCTGACTAATCTGCAGGTGCCAAAATCGCAAGCAGAGGCTCTCGTGGATCAAGTCGTCAGGGATTGTGGAATTGATGCCCCTATTGAAATCTTGGTAAAGACGGCTCTGCCGAGGCTTGCGAGATGACGGAGGTAGATACTTCAGAACGTCACCTTTTGGAAGGCAGCCAAGACAAGGCAGAGACCAGCTACGAGGAAAGGGTTAGGCCACATAGCCTCGAGGAAATGGTGGGACAAGATAGGCTTCGCGAAAATTTGGGTGTCTTTATTGCAGCGGCAAAGGAACGATGTGAGCCGCTGGATCACGTTCTTTGCTATGGGCGTCCTGGTCTTGGTAAACCTTCCGTA
>CAYOGP010000307.1:0-2608 GCA_964403555.1 uncultured Spirochaetales bacterium
CGCCCACATTTGGTGTTGTCCAACATCGGTCGTGATGACCGCATTGCCTTTGGTCAGATGATTCAGGCGGTCAAGGACATGTTGCGCTCGAAGTCCTCCTTTTCTTGGGTATCGGAGAGGATATTGGAGCCTCCACGCCGCACATTGTTCAAGCCACTCTTCGGTGTCGCCCCGTTCCACTAGAGGGAGAAGGTCCTCTATTACCAGCCGGGCATCGCCAAGAAGTTGGACGTCGGGTCGGATGATCTTGTTGAACTCTGCGGGATCAATATCCACATGAATTTTTACCGCGTCGCGACAAAATTCCTCGACTTTTCCGGTTATGCGGTCATCCCAGCGAGCACCAATGCTCATGATAAGGTCGCAATCGATTACTGCTTTATTTGCGTAAGCCGTCCCATGCATCCCCAACATTCCAAGGTGCAGAGGGTGTGATTCATCACAAGCTCCCTTGCCGAGTAGAGTGTTTGTAATCGGTGCACGTAAAAGCTCCGCCAATTGGGTGATTGCCTTGCCCGCTCCAGAAATTACTGCGCCTTGACCGACGTAGATTAGAGGACGCCGTGCGGCCTTTAAGTACTCTGCTGTGGCTGAAAGGTTCTCCGACGCGGCATGTTCGGGGATTTCGTAACCGGTCAGTTGAATTTTATCGGTAAATGAGGCTTCACACGGGGACGAGCTGATATCCTTAGGCACATCTATTAAGACGGGACCAGGGCGCCCAGTAGTCGCGATGTGAAATGCTTCTCTGGTGATCCTGGGTATGTCGTTCACGTCCTTAACCAGATAGCTATGCTTCACCACGGGATAAGTAATGCCCGTGACGTCCGCTTCCTGGAAGGCATCTTTTCCGAGCATCGGCGTAATCGTTTGTCCACAGATAACAACTATCGGTGCGGAATCCATTTGCGCGGTGAGAAGACCAGTAACCGTATTGGTTGCTCCTGGGCCGGAGGTTACCAATGCAACACCGGGCCGTCCTGACGCACGGGCGTAGCCATCGGCCATGTGGGTTCCACCCTGTTCGTGGCGCACGAGAACTAGGTTGATGCTCGAGTCGACTAAAGCGTCGAAAATCGGAATGACAGCACCTCCGGAAAGACCAAAGATATACTCGACTCCTTCGCGCTCTAAGCACTGGATTAGTTTTTCTGCGCCATTTGGGACCGATTCGCTCACGTCTACCTCTCGGAGGCTACTAGCTCCCTCAATCATGTTAAAGTCAGCTTGTGTAGAAGTTACTGGAGGGTAGCGAATAGTCTCGTTGATTTTTCCCAAAAGGTGTTTTATTTGAGAGTATTGAGAAGTAAAAGAGTATATTTTATGCAAAATAGGCTCAATCGTTGTCAAAAAAAATATCTAAATGAATAAAATCTCACGACTTCGTTATCCCCAAGGGGTTTTTCTTTGAAAACAAGCTTACTTGACCTGACTAGGAGTCTTATCGAGCAAGATACGGTAAGCGCTCACGGAACTGGGAAAACTGCTGATTTTGTGGCAAATGAGCTGAACGATTTCGGATTTAAAACGCGATTGCATGAGACGACAGAAGAGGAAGTGCGACAGACGAACCTTATTGCATGGGCGGGTCCGGCTGAGCCGGATGGCTTGATCATTTCAGGGCATCTAGACACGGTTCCTTTTCAAGGTCAGCCAGGCTGGAACTCGGATCCCCTGGAACTAGTGACCGCAGACGGTCGAGTTGTTGGTCGCGGAGTGACAGATATGAAGGGGTTTGTAGCCCAGTGTCTTGTAGCGGCGCGTGATATCAGACTTGAAAGTCTTACGTCGCCACTGGTGTTTATTTTTACTTGCCTTGAGGAAGTTGGCTGTTTGGGAGCAAGAGGGCTTGCTCCGATCCTGCCATCGCTAGTACCAGAAATCCCCATACCAAAACTTGCTTGGATTGGTGAACCAACGGACTACGAGGTCTTTCATGCCCACAAGGGAGTTGTTGATTTCGAAATTGTGGTGCATGGGCGAGGAGGGCACAGCAGTCTGCCTGACAAGGGGGTAAATGCGATAACAGTCGCAGGAAAGGTGTTGGAAAGAATAGACAGTGTACAAAAGGCTCAAATTCTTAAGCCAAGGAGAGAAGGCGAGCGCCTCTTTTCCGATGCACCTTTTGCAACGTTTAACGTTGGATCTATTAAAGGCGGAACAGCCTCAAATATGATCCCGGAGGAATGCAGGATTCGACTTAGCTACAGGCCCTTACCAGGAACTGATCCTTTAGGCCCATATCTAGAGATCACCAAGGGCCTAGAGGCATTGGACCTCCATGACGCAGCCGGAGGTAGCGGTATTGCAGACGTTTCCTTTGGGAAGCCTTTGGTAGTTGCTGGTTTGAATTCGCCAATTGGGACCACACTCGAAAAAGCACTTCAGAGAAACGCTAAGGCCGGCAGGTCGGGACTTCCCTTTTGTACGGATGGAGGTGCGTTTGAAACAGTCGGTATCACATCGTTGATATGTGGCCCAGGAGAACTTTCTCAAGCTCATCAACCGAATGAGAGTATCTCCAGAACTTCTCTTGAGAAAGGTCCTGATTTTATACGCGATGTTCTGCGGAAACTATGTGGGGCGATTTTTCGAGAAAGTAGAACCT
>CAYOGP010000308.1:0-2605 GCA_964403555.1 uncultured Spirochaetales bacterium
CCTTATTCGCAAACGTTCTAATGTCCCAATACCTGAGATCGATGGTCTTGGGCTCCGTTCGTAGAGCCCTGAGGTGGATCGCATTCGTCGATTTTAGGGTTTCTAGGTTTTTCAGTGAGAGAGTTCTCGATTTTTCACCGATATTGGCTCTTGACTAAGAGTAGAGTGAGTAATTTTGGTCTAATGAGTTGAAACCTATGGGAAATAGAAGCCAACCTAGTATCGTCATGTCCATGGAAGTATCGAACGACAAAGATTTTTCTTCTCCACAATCCGGGCGCTCTTCGGTGCTGACATTGGATGAGGTGGAAAATCGCAATGTAGGGGAGGCCTTTTGGAATCTTCCGAATACGATAACGATGCTTCGCGTTTTAGTGATACCGGCAATTCTTGTCTTCCCTTTTTATATTAATGATTTTACTAGTCAAATAGCTGGGTGGCTCTTTGTTTTTGCCGGAGTTACGGATGTGGTCGATGGTTGGCTAGCGCGACGTGGTCAACAGGTAACTAAGATTGGTAAACTTCTCGACCCACTTGCGGATAAGCTTTTGGTTACAGTATGCCTTGTTGTCTTAGTGGCAATTGAGCGTATTCCAATCTGGGCGACAACCTTAGTGGTTGTGATCATAGGTCGAGAGCTCGCGGTCACCGGCCTTAGGGGAATAGCATCTGCAGGTGGGCAGGTTCTCGCAGCCGATTGGAGGGGTAAGTTAAAAACTCTTACTCAAAACCTTGCGATTGGTGCTCTCTTGTTCCCAAGTGACACTTTGGGTTTACCGCTTCATGTTCTGGGCTTGGTAATGTTGAGCGTAGCGACTGTTCTAACACTTTGGTCGGGCTATGTTTATTTTGCCCGATACTTTCGAGCACCAGAAAACGAATGATTCCGTATTTTTATATATCACTGAATATCGACGAGCGGTAGTTTTCTTAAAACGATGATCGCCTTCAATGGAGGAAGCCGTGTCCGATCTTTTTAAGCTGAGTCTTATTGAAGCACAAGAGAATCTTCGCCAAGGGAATTTTACCTCGCTTGAGCTTACTACTTGTTTACTTTCGAGAATCGACGAACTTGACCCAGTTCTGCATGCCTTTGCAACTCGAACGCCCGAATTGGCTCTTTCTCAGGCTCGAGAGGCGGACAAGGCGCGAGCTCGAGGAGAGGACCTCGGTTGGATGCAGGGAATTCCTTTGGGTTTGAAAGATCTTTGCGCAACGGAAGGAGCACCTACTCATGCAGGCTCTTTGGCATGCGCAAACTGGAGACCACAGATAGAATCGACGGTTGCCGCACGGTTACGAAAATCAGGGGCAGTACTGCTTGGGAAGTTGACCACCACTGAAGGTGCGTCAGGGGTTCATCACCCAGAAATTACTGCCCCAGTAAATCCATGGAATTCTCAGCATTGGGTGGGGGCATCTTCTAGCGGGTCGGCCTCGGCGACTTCGGCAGGTTTGTGCATGGCCTCATTGGGTTCGGATACAGGAGGGAGTATAAGATTTCCCAGTCAGTGTTGTGGACTAGTTGGCCTTAAGCCTACCTGGGGATTAGTGAGTAGGCACGGAGTTTTTCCTTTGGCGCCTTCACTGGACCATGTCGGGCCCATGGCTCGTCGGGTAGAGGATGTCGCCGCCGTTCTTTCCGTGATTGCGGGACGAGATGACTTGGATCCGACCACAGTTCACCGCTCTCGTTTGGATTACAACTCGTTTCTTTGCGACGATCTTTCTCAACTGCGTCTCGGTTTCGATACGAGGTTTTGTTCTGAAGGTGTCAACTCTTTCGTTGTGGGGTCTATTGAGTCGGCTGTTGGGATTCTTCGTGAACATCGGGTAAAAATTCTTCCCGTTTCTCTCCCGACAACGCGAGATGTTCACGATGCCTGGTTAGTGCAGTGCGGTATAGAGGCTGCGGCTTCGCACCACGAAACTTACCCTAGTAAAAAGAGTGATTATGGTCCGGCGCTAGTTGCCCTTCTGGAATGGGGTAACAAGAGGTCTTATGTGGAGATCGTTAATTCGTTATTAACTAGGAAAGCTTTGATTCAAGAGTGGGATCGTATTTTTGGAAATGTTGACGCTGTAATATCACCAACGACTTTCGATCCGGTTCCTACATTGGAAAAAGGGCGAAGTCAAATGCGCGGTAAGGATATGCGAAGGCTCATGCACTTCACGCTGCAGGCGAATCTTGCCGGCCTTCCGACCGTTTCTATCCCAGGTGCGATTGACTCTTCGGGAGTTCCAACAGGCTTTCAGATTATCGGAAGACCTTTCGGTGAGGCAGAGCTTCTGAAGTTGGGATACGCGATTCAGAATGAGAGCGACTGGACATCCAGAGAAATTCCACCCGTGTAGTTTTCTTGCGGATAGAGTGTCAGGTTTCTAGTATGTCCTTATGAACCTAGAGCACGCAGTCTAGGGACTACTTCTTTTCCAAAGCTGACAGTGTCGTTGTAATAGTCGGGGTAGCTCATCAGAACACCATCTACGCCGGATGTATGAACCTCATGGAGTTGCGCGGAGACTTCGTCAGCCGTGCCAATGACCCGAAGTGCACCGGCACCAAATGCCAGTTCATCCATCGTATGATCACCAAAGAAAC
>CAYOGP010000309.1:0-2592 GCA_964403555.1 uncultured Spirochaetales bacterium
ACGCATCACAAGAAACGTTGAATCGACTTTGGGTTTCGGATAGAAGTTTCCTGCCCGAACTTGCTTTTTAGCTTCAACTTCAACCACAAGTTCATGCAACACGGAAAGTGATCCGTATTCCGCCTCTCCTGTGCCGGCTACAACACGCCTAGCCACTTCTCGTTGGAGCATTACCGACCATCCCACAACGCTGTCGGCCGCATTCAAAAACTCCCGCAGCAGGGGAGTGCCCACAGAGTAAGGTAAATTCGCAATAATTTTAACGTTCCCCCCCAGATTCCTGGCGAGTTGAGAGAAATCTACCTCTCTCGCGTCAGCGTGCTGTAAAACTACGTTAGATGGCAGACCTTCGGCTTTTAATGCTCGCACGAGCCCCCGATCGATCTCAATCGTCATAACCTGGTTGGCTCGTTCCGCGAGAATACAGGTCAACATCCCCAAGCCCGTACCTATCTCGATGACCTTTTCTTCAGGCCTGACTCCGGCCAAATCAACCAAAACACGCGCGAGGCTCTCATCGGTAAGAAAATTTTGCCCACGGTCGCGATGGGCAGCCAAACCGTGCCGCGCAAGAAAGTCACGAACTTCTACTAAATGCATCGATGAACTGATCACAAAAAAGATGACTCACTCATCTTACCTCCACGGTGCCAATCCCAAGGGAACCCTTGAGAACGCAGACAGACTTAATCCATCATTCTCTCCGGCTACCAGGGACGCCGCACCGGCTGCAGCGATCATGACCGCGTTATCTGTGCACAGGCTTACGGGGGGAGCAAAGACTTCGAATCCCAGTCGATTTCCCGCTTCGCCCAAGGCGCGTCTTAGACGTTGATTCGCAGCAACACCCCCAACAACGGCAAGCCGCCGCAATTTCGTCTTTTTTAATGCACTGATGCTCCTTGCAACAAGAACGTCAGTTGCTGCAGCTTGAAAGGACGCTGCAACGTCAGCCTTTTCTCTCCTCGTCATCTCTTTACCGTAAGACTTAACTTCCAATGCTACCGACGTTTTCAAACCACTGTATGAAAAATCTAAGCCCGGTTTATTAGATAAAGGGCGAGGAAAGGAGATTGCTTGTTCGTCGCCTTCATCGGCCAACCTTGCAAGAGAGGGCCCTCCCGGGAAAGGTAAACCAAGAAGAACTGCCACCTTGTCAAAGGCCTCTCCCACCGCATCGTCCCTTGTTTCGCCTAGGAGAAATGGAGATTTTTTTTCTGTAACTTCGTACAAAGCCGTATGACCACCCGAAACCACGAGGCCAAGGTAAGGTCTCTTTAGATCAGGGCGTGCCAATTCGGCTGCGGCTAAATGGCCTGCTAGATGATGCACTCCGACCATGGGAAGGCCAAAACGATATGCAAATGCTTTCCCAAAATTTAACCCGACCAAGAGAGAACCCATCAAACCTGGACCTGCAGTTACCGCAACGCCCGAGAGATCTCGGGGCTTCGCTCCTGCTTCCGCAAGAGCCTCACTCGTAACCTCTGATACGTTGCGCACGTGATCTCGAGAGGCTAATTCAGGAACGACGCCACCATAGTCAGAATGTACTTCTTCCTGACTATGAACAGAACTAGCCAGAATTTGATAATCATCGGTGACCACAGCCGCTGCGCACTCGTCACACGAGCTTTCAATCCCTAATACGAGCTTAGGTTTATGCGAGCCTTTTATGTGCTTTGGAAAGTTCACCGCTTTTAGGGCCTAACCCATTCCCCGTTCGCGCTTCTCCTGCTCCGATTTGCAATCTATACAAAGCTCTGCAACCGGTCGAGCCTCGAGACGTTTTAGACCGATCTCTTCTCCACAGCTCTCACATTCTCCGTATATTCCATCTTCGATCTTCTCGATCGCCTGGTCAATCTTTGAAATCAAGCCCCGCTCTCTCTCTCGAAGACGTCCCGTAAATGCCAGATTCACTTCTGAAGCTGCGGTATCTATCTCGTCGGGAAAATCATCCGGATCCAAGTGGACATCCCCCTTTACCGCGCGCTTTGCGTTGCCTGCGAGCTGTTCGCGTTGTGCCGTTAATATTTTTTTAAATCGTTGCTGATCGCGTTTTCTCACGCGGTTTTCCTCCCTGGGAGCTCATTCGACTCTAGTAGTTGGCCTAGCTCGCTTCGAGTGTTTTGACTTGGTCTTTCGCCTCAAGTGCTCTCGGTGATTGTGGGTATTCATTAACTACCCTTTCAAATGCCTTTCTTGCCGCGCTTCCATAACTTGGACCAAGTTTCAAAAGGGTCTCCCCTTGCCTGTAAAGTGCGTCGGCCGCCTTATTTCCTTCGGGGTACCGACCTGCCACATCATCAAATCGGAGTATTGCTGTTTTAAGATCTCCGAGTTTGACGTAACAATCCGCCATCCAATAGGTTGCATCATCCGCATATTCGGAAGACGGAAAAGTTTGCAGGAACCCCTTAAAGCGGTCAATGCAAGTTTCGTGATCTTCTCCCCTCCATGCTCCGTAGGCCCTCCGATATTCAGCCAACTCCGTTGTGACTTCCTTCTCGCTGGAAGTGGAAGCCATCGTCGTAGCAGTTGTTCCGTTACCCGCATGGTTCCTAACTCAGCGGTCAACGCGCCACCAAC
>CAYOGP010000310.1:0-2575 GCA_964403555.1 uncultured Spirochaetales bacterium
CAGGAAAACCGAGTTGGCTCAATTCAAGATCTAGTGGGGAGCCTGAAGCCTCCTCGATGGAAAGTGTCCTGAAATCCTCTCATTCTTGCGAAGGCTCCTTGATTTAGATAGTTTGCGATAAAGAGGTGGTTTCTGAAGAAGCGGACCGGGTGTCCGCTTTTTTTGTGTCTTCAGCTCGCCTGAAGGACAGGCGAGCTTTTGGTACTCCACTCAGAAGTTTGAGCCAAAGCTGGGCCCGCTTGTCGTAATAAAGCTGCGGGCAGAGAAGAGGCGGCTGAAAGTGTACCGCGACATTCCGGAAGATCTCCGATCACTGATTGAACCTGTGGCCACGGACCACGGGTTTGAGATCGTGGATGTAGTCTTCCGCGGTGGAAGGCCCGGAGGCCGACTGGTGGTTATCGTAGATACGCCGCAAGGAGATGGGCGCGTTGCTGTAGGGGCATGCGCGGCCCTTTCACGTGAGCTTTCGACTTGTCTTGATGCCAGTAGGTTGATGGACGCTCGCTATACCTTGGAGGTCACATCGCCTGGTCTAGATCGGGTGCTTGGAAGAGAAAAAGACTTCAAGAGTGTATGCGGTGAGACGGTAAAGCTCGAAACCCGAGAACTGAAGTTCGGATCTCGGAAATTTAGGGGAAAGCTCGTGACCTTTGTTGACGGAGACGCAACGCTAATAGTTGACGGTACACAACGAGTCATTCCGTTCGCGGACGTGATTCGAGCGAACAGGGTATACGAGTATACAAGCGAAGATTTTTCAAAGGCTCGAGGTGATCGCTAATGAACATCGCACCACTACGTCGCGAAATTGACCAGATCGCTAAAGATAAGGGCATTGACCGAAAAACAATAATCGAGGCACTTGAAGAGGCTATGAAGCAGGCCGCCCGGCGCAAGTTTGGTCAGGATCGTGAAATAGAAGCACGATTTAACGATGAGTTGTCAGAAATTGAGCTCTTTGAGTTTAGGGAAGTTGTGGAATCAATCCAGGATGCAAACACACAGATTGGAATCCAGGAAGCCAAGGCCTTCGATAGTGGAGCCGAGTTGGGTGACGAGATCGGAGTGAAACTCGATGCAAGCGGCTTTGGTCGAATCTTGGCTCAAACGGCTAAGCAGGTAATTATTCAGCGCGTCCGGGATGCCGAGCGGGATATTGTTTACGAGGAGTATAAGGATAGGAAGGGCGAGATAGTAAACGGAATAGTAAGGCGGTTTGAGAAGGGAGCGATAGTCGTAGACCTGGGGCGTGCCGAAGCCATCCTGCCACCCAAGGACCAGGTACCGCGGGAAACCTACCGTCCAGGAGATAGAATTCGTGCGTACGTGAGGGAGATTAATCGAGTGACCAAGGGTCCTCAGATAGTGCTTTCTCGAAGCAGTCTGGAAATGCTGACGAAACTTTTTGAACAGGAAGTTCCTGAGATGTACGAAAGCATAGTTTCAATCGAATCTGCTGCTCGTGAGGCAGGTGCGCGATCAAAAATCGCAGTTGCATCGCGCGACAGCGATGTGGATCCAGTGGGAGCATGTGTTGGAATGAAAGGAAGTCGCGTTCAAGCAGTCGTGCAGGAGCTTCGCGGAGAGCGCATAGATATAGTTCCCTGGAGCCCCGATACGGCGAGATACGTTTGCAGTGCTCTTGCGCCGGCTCAGGTCTCGAAGGTTATTATTGATGAGGCTGCACATTCCTTAGATGTCATAGTTCCAGATGATCAGCTCTCATTAGCGATTGGGAGAAAAGGTCAGAACGTACGTTTGGCAGTTCAACTCACTGGTTGGCGTATAGATATTAAAAGCGAGGCGCGGATGCGTGAAATTGCTTTGTGGATTGCGGACGCTGTGTCTGTAGTTGAAGGTTGTGGGGATCCAGAGGCGGAACTCCTTTTACAAAGAGGTATAACTTCTTTGGAAGATCTTGCAGGCTGTCAGCTTGACCTACTCGCTTCTTTGCCGGGAATTGACGAGCAGGGAGCGGAGCGTATCAAGGGGAGAGCGGGAGATCTTGCAATAGAAAAGGAAGCAGAGGCTGCAAAAATTGCGAATGAGGCAGCTGAGGATGATACATCTCAAGAGGAGGTAACCGCTTAGCGCGGGTTGGATCGATGGCGAATATTAGGGCTTATAAACTTGCTGAAGAACTCGGACTGGACCGAAACGAGTTTGTCGATAGAGCCAAAGCTCTGGGTGTCGAACTCAAGAGTGCAATGGCGTCTGTGAATGATGCTGAAGCACTTCTCTTGCGCGACAAGCTTGGAGCGAAGTCGGTGAGCAATATTACCGAGGCACGAGTTGACAGCGGTGGCGGTGCTGTGATCCGTCGCAGGAAGAAAAAGCCTCTGGAACCACCGGCAGCTCCCCAACAGGTAGAAGAATCAATTGCTGAGGCTCCTGTGGATACGCCCGTAGTGGTCCCTTCCAAAGAAGCTGAGGCAGCGGTAATCGCCGAGGGAGTTACCCCCTCGACTGAGAGGCTAGAGGCAGAGCCTGTTTCTGAGGAAGACGAGCTTACGACTCCCGTTGTAGATCCTGCGCCTGACGTGGCAGAGAAAAAAGAAGAGGGTGCCGCAAA
>CAYOGP010000311.1:0-2574 GCA_964403555.1 uncultured Spirochaetales bacterium
TTGGTCGGCAATTCGTTTCCTGTCGGAATGAAAGCGAGCTCTTTCCCTTCAGGATTGAAGACCCCGATTCCGGGTCGGTTTTCAGCCCGCAACGCCACGTAGATATTCCCCTCTGTATCGGCAACCAAACCATCCGGTCCACTGTAAGGGGAATAGTTAACCAATACTCGACGATTGGTTACGCCTCCGTCTTTTCCAAGGTCGTAGGCTTGCAAAAGGTGATCTCCTTGGATGGGTGCTGCTTCATCTTTCCCAAGGCGCAGCATATCAAGCCATCCATTATCGTTGCTCACAACATAAAGAGTCTTTTGATTGGGAGACACGAGGACTCCATTTACCTTACCGCCGTTCGTGATAACCCTATGAACCGTCCCATCCGGGTCGATCCGGTAAACGGCATAACCAGGCTGGAATACCGGCTCGTGCCCCAGGTAACGAGGGTCAGAGAAGTAAATGCGCCCTTCCTCATCTATCGTAATATCATTGGGTGCGTTATAAGGCCGGTTTTCATACACGCCAGTAAGAATAATGCTTTTACCCGTCGTCATGTCGGTTCGCACAATCATCCTACCGCCGTAGTCTGCACCAAGAGCAGCAATCATATTTCCTTCAGCATCAAATTTTATGCCATTGGCCATCCCGGACGGGCTTCTAAAAATTTTACTTTCGCCACTCTTCGGATCGTACACCCATATATTTCCTGCCTGCGAAAAACTCTCAGTTTCATTTTTGCAAACGGAAGTAAAGGTAATATCGGAAAAATACATCAGGCCGTCATGACCTGCGGCCACACCTTCGGTTATATAACAACCTCCGTCAAACAAACGCATGAGCCTCGACTCTTCCGGAAGAACACTGGAATCACCCACCGGTTCAGGAAATCCTGCGTCTTCTCCCGGGTAAAATTCAACTGCAGAAACGGACGACGCAATTACACATAAAAGACCTGCAAAAACGATTCTGAATATTGCCACCGATTGACTCTTTCTTACACACTTTAAATCAAGTGGCATATTAATTCTCCGTTGCAGTGTTCTGAGTAATTCAAGACCTACAAGCGATATTTTCCAAACCTTTATAGAATTCCCGTTAAAGCTTCTAACTCTCGGTCTCTTTCTCTGTTTTCAACTTATCAAGGAGACGTTCTGCTTCATCTTTAGCCCACCTCACATTACCTTCCTTGATATCCTCGTAGCCTCGAATTCTATCTGCAAGCATGCACAAGTCATGCACTACATCTTGGTTGCTTGAGTCGAGGACTTTTAGACCCTGCATAACTAGCTCCTGATACCAATTTGAGAGGCTATGCTCGAGGCGACGATGCTTCGTATAACCAAAGAAATCCAATCTAGTCCCACGGAGCCGTCTCAAAGAATACAAAAGCTTAAAAACCAAAAAGATCCACGGCCCACAAACTAATTTTTTGTGCATTCCTAATCTCCGAAGAAACGGAGGATGAAGATGTACTGAACGTCTAACTTTTCCTTCGAACTCATCAGATACTTGAGAATAAACAGAATCCTGCAACCAAAGTCTGGAGACCTCATATTCATCTTTAATCGCGGTGAGCTTGTAAAGACCTTCGGCGAAAGCCTCAGCAATCATCGTATTTCCGGGAATATTTTTATTTACTATTTCCGCTACTGAAATTACGCGGGTGGCATAGCTCTCTGCCGTCTTTGCATTTTGAAAGAGGATAAGCTCTGCGATCCGAGAGGAAACTACTTGTTTAAGGTTCCCCATATCGGGAACTAATTCGACCAAATCGGAGAAATGTTTCACAGACTTTCGATTAAATCGTGCAAGTTTCTCTTCAGGAGAGGAAACACCAGCAATCGAGGTAGGGGCTAACTTTTGTTCCAAGACCGATCTGTCTTCAATGCTAGTTCTCCCCCATCGGAATGCCGCAATATTTTTCTCTACTTGTACGCCGTTTAATTCTATTGCTTTCTCGATCGAAGCAGAAGAAATGGGCAGTTTACCAAGTTGAAAAGCAACACCTATGAGAAACACGTTCACCGCAACACTGTCACCAAATAACGCTTGACAGATTGATTCAGCATCAATCCAGTGCGAAAGTTTCGAATTTATAAAGGGAAACATACCTTTTTGAAGCATTTCAACGGGAGTCTGAGGATTTGAAATATCAACTATCGTCTGCGCAGTTGGAATCAGTGAAGTGTTGGCAACTAAGGTAGTGCGAGAGGACTCGCAACGCCTTAAGTTGTCGGGGCTAGCGGCTGCAAGCACGTCGAAAGCTAACACGAGGTCTGCCTCTCCAGCGGAAATCTTACTGCTTCGAAGGATCGGCTTATCCGAGACAATAAGATTTGAAAGAACAGCACCCCCTTTTTGAGAGAGACCAGTCTGATCCAGATGGACGGCATAATTTCCATCGAGCAAGGCCGCGGTAACGAGCAGTGCGTCTACTGTTACGACTCCCGTACCTCCAATTCCAATCAACATTGACTGGTGTGGGCTTGTAAGAGAGGGGAGATCCGGATCTGGTAGGCTTTCGTCAAGTTCAACTGTAGGCGCCACCGGCGCGTTTTGAACCTCAGAAGAGAGCTCCAC
>CAYOGP010000312.1:0-901 GCA_964403555.1 uncultured Spirochaetales bacterium
TATTCTCTTCACCGTATTCTTCCCACGGAAGATCCAGCATCCAATCGATATAATTTCTCACTACGGTGGCTTCGGCGCTCATTGGCGACATCATTTTGAGTTTTCGAATTTCTTTCTCGGTTCGTTCCCGCGCCTCGTCCGGCATTGTTTTTTTACCAAGCGCCTCTTCTAACTCCGAGATTTCATTCTTAAACTCGTCCCGTTCGCCCAGCTCTTTTTGAATCGCTCGCATCTGTTCGTTTAGGTAATATTCTTTTTGCGACTTCTCCATCTGTTGCTTGACACGTCCACTGATTCGCTTCTCTACTTCAAGCACCTCGATATCTGCTTGTAACAAAGAGAATACTTCTTCGAGTCTCTTCAATGAGTCGCGTATCTCAAGAAGGTTTTGTCTATCCTCAAGTTTGAGATTAAGGTGCGTAGCAATTGTGTCTGCCAGCTGATGAGGCTCTTTTATCTGGGAAATTGTGTTGAGAACCTCGGAGGGGACTTTCTTGTTGAGCTTTACATAGTTCTCAAAAGTCGTATAGATGCTGCGCGAGAGAGAATCTAGCTCCGACGAATCTCCTTCAGTAAGGCTGAGTTCGGCTACTCGGCAGCGAAAAAAAGGATCATCCTGCTCAAACGCAAGTATCTCAGCACGTTTTTTCCCCTCGACCAAAACCTTCACAGTTTCGTCGGGCAGGCGAAGAAGTTGAACGATAGTTCCTATTGTGCCTATCCTGAAAATATCTTCAGACGACGGTTCATCTGTAGAAGCCTGTCGCTGCGCCGAAAGCACGAGTTCTCGCTCCCCTTCGAGAGCAGATTCGAGCGCCTTAATTGAACGCGGCCGGCCCACAAAAAGGGGCACCACCATACCGGGGAACACAACAATGTCCCTCAAAGGAAGAAGTGGCAA
>CAYOGP010000312.1:911-2551 GCA_964403555.1 uncultured Spirochaetales bacterium
CTTCATTTTCTCTCATGTCGTTATTCTTTATATCTTCCATTTCCCCCTCCTGGCGGCGCAGGGGATCACGCCGACTCCGCTTCTTGCTTAAACACGATGAGAGGATCACTCCCCTGATCAATTACTTCCTCATTTATAACGCACTCTTCAATGTCGTCGCGAGATGGTACCTCATACATTAAATCTAACATCGCGTTTTCGATTATGGATCGCAGTCCACGAGCTCCTGCTTTTCGAGCTAAAGCCTGGCGTGCAATCGCGAGCAGTGCTCCATCTGTAAACCTCAGCCTTACCTCTTCAAATTCAAATAGCTTTTGATATTGCTTAACAAGTGCGTTCTTAGGCTGGGTCAGAATGTTTATTAGAGCCTCCTCATCCAATTCGTCTAAAGTCGCGATTACGGGAATGCGGCCTACGAACTCGGGAATTAGACCAAATTTCATAAGATCTTCGGGCCGAACCTGAGAAAATAGTTCTCCCAATTGAGCCTTCTCTTTACTTCTGACTTGGGAACCAAAACCAATACCATTTACACCTATTCGGCTTTCAATCACTGAATCGAGATCTACGAAAGCCCCTCCGCAAATAAATAAGATATTAGAAGTATCGATTTGCAAGAATTCCTGCTGAGGATGTTTACGACCACCCTTGGGTGGCACCGATGCAGTAGTACCTTCAATAATTTTTAAAAGTGCTTGCTGAACACCTTCTCCAGAAACGTCACGTGTTATCGAAGGATTTTCGCTTTTCCGCGCGATCTTGTCGATTTCATCGATATAGATGATACCTCGCTGCGCGCGCTCAACATCGTAATTGGATGCCTGAAGAAGGTTGAGAATAATATTTTCAACATCTTCACCCACGTAACCAGCTTCAGTCAAAGTTGTGGCATCAGCAATGGTAAAGGGTACATCCAAAATTCTGGCAAGCGTCTGCGCCAGCAAGGTCTTGCCTGACCCAGTAGGGCCGAGAAGAAGGATATTCGATTTCTGCAGCTCAACATCACCAACTTGCTTTTGATGCGCAATCCTTTTGTAATGATTGTGAACAGCAACTGAAAGAGTTCGCTTTGCTGAGTCCTGCCCAACAACATACTCGTCAAGGATAGCCTTGATTTCTATAGGCTTAGGGACATCCTCACGTTCCTCAGGGCTCTCTTCCTTTCCGTACTCTTCGGCAATTATGTCGTTACAAAGTTCAATACATTCATCGCAGATATATACGGTCGGTCCAGCTATCAGCTTCCGAACTTCTTTCTGACTTTTCCCGCAAAACGAGCACGACAAACTAGCCCCGTCTTCTCGCTTCTTCATCTGAGTTCTCCTAAGGCCAAAGAACTGTCTCCTCTCCAACCACGTTAAGAATCCTTCGAATTTTCGGAGTCTACCGTTGGTGGGGTTGCGGATCGTTGCTCCACTACCTTATCTATCAAGCCATACGTACAGGCTTCGTCACCCGACATATAATAGTCGCGGTCGGTGTCCTTTGCGATGTCATCCAAACTTCGACCGGTATGATTTGAAAGAATTTGATTAAGAGTTTCACGTATTTTGAGAATCTCACGGGCCTGGATGTCAATATCCGTAGCTTGGCCTTGAAAACCGCCCGCTGGCTGATGAATCATCACCCTCGAGTTGGGA
>CAYOGP010000313.1:0-2512 GCA_964403555.1 uncultured Spirochaetales bacterium
ATGCAAGACGCCTGGGAGTAAGTATTGAAGACTTACTAGTATCTCAGCCGGATACAGGCGAACAAGCCCTCGAAATAGCGGATGTCCTGCTTCGCTCAGGTGCCGTGGATCTGGTGGTGATAGATTCAGTGGCTGCATTGGTGCCAAGAGCAGAAATAGAAGGCGAGATGGGAGACCATCATGTAGGCCTTCAATCTAGATTGATGAGTCAAGCTCTTAGAAAGCTGACTGGTACCGTGTCAAAATCAAATGCGACCGTCGCGTTTATAAATCAAATTCGCATGAAAATTGGAGTGATGTTTGGTAACCCTGAAACTACAAGTGGGGGAAATGCACTTAAATTCTACTCGTCAGTACGCCTCGACGTGCGCCGAATCGCGGCGATTAAAGACGGTGATGAAGTGGTTGGAAATCGCACGCGAGTAAAAGTAGTGAAAAACAAGGTCGCGCCTCCCTTTAAGCAGGCTGAATTCGATATTCTCTATAATGAAGGTGTATCGTTAGAAGGAGATCTTCTGGATCTAGGTGTTGAGGCCGGACTTGTAGAAAAGAGCGGCTCTTGGTACTCGTACAATGGTGAGCGCATTGGACAGGGACGTGAGAATGCGAGGCGTTTTCTGAAAGAAACGGTCGATGTTAGAGAACGAATCGCTGATGCTGTCTACTCGGAAAAGGGACTGAAGCGACGTGCATTGGCCAAAGAGGTTGATAATTCGACTTCGGATTCTGGTAGTAAAGACGAATAAGGAGACGAAAGTTCTTATGTCGCATGGTTTAGCTGCACCCGAAGAAAGAACCTGATTGTGGCTCTTGTTAGGTCTGCCAGAGAGATTCGGGAGAGTTTTTTGGCTTTCTTTGAGGAACGTGCGCACCGTCGCGTCGCTAGTGCTTCTTTACTTCCTGATTCTGATCCTACGCTGATGTTTGTAAATGCCGGAATGGTTCCTTTCAAGAGAACCTTTCTTGGCGAAGAATCTAGGGGTTATCTCCGCGCTACCAGCGCACAAAAGTGCATGAGAGTCTCGGGAAAACATAATGATTTAGAGAATGTTGGAAAGACACCGAGGCATCATACTTTTTTTGAAATGTTAGGAAATTTTTCATTCGGCGATTATTTTAAGGAAGAAGCAATTGTTTTTGCGTGGGAATTTTTGACCGAACGATTAGAAATTCCCGAAGCTAATCTAGTGGTCAGTGTCTTTCGCGAAGATGACGAAGCGTTCGATCTTTGGAAAAACCTCGTTGGAGTACCAACAAATCGTATCTATCGACTCGACGAAGATGAAAATTTCTGGTCGATGGGAGATACCGGTCCTTGTGGCCCCTGCTCAGAAATTCACTACGACAACACACCAGGGGTTTCGCCACTTGAAGACGATCCGTCATCTGATACCGGTCGGTTTCTCGAAATTTGGAATTTGGTTTTTATGCAGTTTAATCGATCTTCGGATGGAGGTTTGACTCCTCTTCCGAAACCATGCGTTGATACCGGTGCTGGCCTCGAAAGACTGACGGCGGTTCTGCAGGGAGTTTCCTCAAACTACGACACAGATCTTTTTTCAGGTATTTTACAAAAAGCCTCAGAGTGCACTGGAGTGGAGTTGGGGCTTGCAGATGAGAGCGATATTTCTCTCCGCGTAATTGCTGATCATGCTCGCGCAGTCTCATTCTTGGTTGGCGATGGCGTTTTGCCGAGTAATGAGGGTAGGGGCTACGTGTTAAGAAGGATTTTACGGCGCGCAGCCCGTCACGGTGTGTTGTTGGGGACAGAAGAGCCTTTCCTTTACGAAGTGACCTCTGCAGTTGTTGAAGAGATGGGTTATGCGTATCCAGAGCTTCGAGAAAGAAGTGACTACATAAGCGCACGTGTCCAACGAGAGGAAGAACGGTTTCTTGAGACACTTGCTAAAGGACTTTCTCTTTTGGAACAAGAGATTGTCCGTGCAAAGTCCCGGGGAGCTCTAAAGCTATCTGGCGAAACGGTATTTAAATTATATGACACCTATGGTTTTCCGAGTGATTTGACGGAAGACATCCTGAGCACTCATGATCTCATAATTGACGAACCTGGTTTTGCACGTGAGATGGAAAGCCAACGTTCCCGCTCGCGTGCGTCATGGAGAGGAAGCGGGGATTCCGAGATTGGTGAAATTTACAGCCGAATTGCATCTGATCTAAATTGCAGCTTTTCAGGATATGACAATCTTCAGGATTCTGCTGAAACACTCGTTCTACTTAGTCGCGGAAATCTAGTTGACGTCGCACCGATCGGTGAGGAGATAGAGCTGGTTGTTCGTTCAACGCCTTTCTACGCTGAAAGTGGAGGCCAGGTAGGTGATCGAGGAATTGGGGAATCTCTGTCCTCAAGTTTCGAAGTTTTAGATACCTATAAGCCTGCAGAAGGACTTATAGCTCATCGATGTCGAGTGGGTAGAGGAGAACTTCGCACAGGGGATGAAGTTACTCTGTCTGTAGATCGTGAGTCTCGGACGTCAACCACTAGAAATCATTC
>CAYOGP010000314.1:0-2509 GCA_964403555.1 uncultured Spirochaetales bacterium
AAGAGTCGTCATACAGCGGTAAGTATTTTGATGTTCCACCTGTTAAGTGTTTTCCGAAGCCTGCGAGGAAACCTCACCCACCGATTTTGCTCCCCAGCATCATGATGGGTGGCGAATGGGCGAAAAGGGTTTTTCACCGAATCGTTGAGTACGGGGACGGATGGCTCCCTGTGGTGAAGAGCGTTGACCAACTGGTAGACGGAATGAATCAGATAGCCTCGATTGCGAAGGAGAAGGGGAGAGACCCGGACGAGTTTGAAGTGATCGTTCTTGGTGCCCCTGGGCAATGGACCACCAAGTCCTCCCATAGGGAGTTGGAAAAGGTGGGCATAAATCACGTCGTTCTTTGGCTTCAAGGAAGTAACCTTGAGGAGATTGACAAAGAGCTCGTCAATCTATCCGAAGAACTTTTTTAGAAAGCACGTGCCCTAGAATGGTTTTGGAGAATATTGCGTCACTCGGAATGTTGGTGCTGCTTCAGGCCGTCTTGGGGTTTGACAACCTCCTCTACATTTCATTGGAATCCAAGCGTGCACCGGCCATGTACCAGGCGACAGTACGAAGGTTAGGGATAGGCCTCGCTATCGGTCTTCGGATTGTTCTTCTTTTCCTTCTCATGCGCGTTACGGAATATTTCCACGGCACCTTGTTTACCATCGGTCATAAAGACGTTCTCGAAGGCACGTTCAACCTCCATAGTCTTGTTGTCCTCTTAGGGGGTGTGTTCATCATGTACACGGCCACAAAAGAGATTCTTCACATGATGAACCTGGAATTGGACGGTCAGGCCGAGAGGAGGAGCGCTTCGGCTACGAAGGTCGTAGCTTGGATTGTTCTTATGAATTTGGTCTTTTCATTTGATTCGATTTTGAGTGCGATGGCCCTCACCGATGTCTTCTGGGTGATGGCGACGGCAATAGTTTTAAGTGGTCTCTTGATGATCGTTCTTGCGGACAAGGTTTCCGATTTCCTAGAGAAGAACCGGATGTACGAAGTTCTGGGACTCTTCATTCTCTTGATTGTTGGTGTAATGCTGTTGACTGAGGGTGGACATTTGTCCGATCTGCATCTTTTCGGCAAGCCGATTGTCGCAATGAACAAGTCGACCTTTTATTTCGTGATAGGGGTACTTGTTCTCATAGACATTGTTCAGGGTCGTTATCAACGAAAATTGCTCCTACTCAAGGCCCGAGCGAAGCATACTTAGCGGCTTCCTCAGGAAGGCTCAGGACCGTCCTGGGGATTTTGAAGAAGGCACGAATAGATGTGTCGGGTTCAGGTGATATTGTCCGTTCCTGATCGCTCCGGCCGGCCCTCCTGTTCTAAAGGCAGTATCGTGTTGATAACACCCCCTTTTATCGTCACCCGGGGGGGAAAATGGGCAAAACCTGTCTTCGGACTGTCGTTTATAAAAAAAAAGACTCCCCAAAAAAACCGTGGCGTTGTACAAATCGTAGACCCTATTAGAGGGCATTCGCGCCGTATTGTCGTGGCGTCGGCACGCTTGCTTGGACGGGAACCCATCCACGACTGTTGAGGAGTGTGTATGGCCATTAAAAAGACCTTGTTGAGCCTCGTTGTTCTCGCATTTGCGTTTGCAATGGTAGGTCCAGCACAGGCAATAGGACCCGAGAGAACCCAAGAGTGGATGGCTGCCCAAAAGGGCCTCGAGCCAGGATTCGCACCGGGTGACACAATTACTTTTGAAAATGCGGACGTTCTTAGACCGTTCGTACCACCTTCCTACCAAGACATCATGATCTTTGATGGCATGGAAGTGAAGATTGGTGAGACGAGAGATCTCACGCCGTCAGACGTTTACATGCAAGCCACGATGCAGCATCAAGCTCAGGTCGTTTTGGCCGAGGATGGTGCCCTCGAGAATTTCGTTGCGGGTCGCCCGTTCGATACCTCGAAGTTCGTGCCTGAGAGCACACAAGGCGAGAACATGGACGGCTACCGCGCCATTTGGAACTTCAACTTCCGATGGCAGGGACAGGGCCTCTCGCTAAAGCGATTCTACGGAACGTGGATCCGCGCTGGCGGTGAGCACGACGTAACAGGCCAGATCGAGAAGGGCTATGACGATATGCTTCTCGGCGGTGGTACGGTCCCTCGTATTCTTTGGGGCTACTACTCCAGAGCGTATTTCAACTTCCGCTCGGATCTACCGGACCAGGGCTACCGCATGCAGGGTGGCTGGGCTGATGGAACCGAATACCGAGAGCTCACGTCGTTTGACGAGCCTTTCGATATTCGTGGAACGGCCTTCCTGATCATGCGATCTACTGATCCTCGCAAGACCGACAACTCTTGGGCGTATATCCCCAACCTTCGCCGTGTACGACGTATATCGGTCGAGGTGAAGTCGGACTCCTTGCTCGGAACAGATCATACGATTGAGGACTTCTACGGTTTCGCGGGTCGCGTGCTCGAGCACGAGTGGCGATTCGTCGGTCGGACCAAGATCCTTTGGATCCCGACTTCAGTTAACCCGTACGCGAAGTTC